>NZ_CP083555.1 GCF_025144465.1 Leisingera sp. S132 | reverse complement strand
CAGGTTTTCCTTAATTGTCGGGACAGCCTATGTGCGCGTTTCGGCCAGATAATCAGATCAGTTGCGAAATCTATTTTTGGGAATGGCAAACAAAGGTCGACCGAGGAGCCTCGGCCGACCCTGACCCGATCCAGAATGACTGCTATTCCTCGCGCGGTCCGGCAATCACCTCAAGCGTTGCGGTTGCAAGCGTGTTGCTGTTGTAGAAGAAGCCTGCGAGTGCGGCCGAGGCGTTTTCTGGAAGATCCAGACTGGGAGCGGACAGAGCGTATACCGTATAAACATAGGAATGCGTCCGTCCGACAGGTGGACAAGGCCCGAAGAAACCAGGCTGATTCAGGTCAGTGTTGTTTTCAATTGCACCTTTGGGAATGTCAGCTCCGATACCAGTTGTGCCGAGGGGGATATTGTAAACGCTCCAATGCCAAAATCCACTGCCGGTCGGCGCGTCTTTGTCATAGAAGGTGACAGCAAAACTCTTTGTCCCCTCGGGCGCCCCTGACCAGATCAGCTCTGGGCGAGCATTTTCACCGGAGCACCCGAAGTTATTCCAGTAATACTTGGCCGGGATCGACTGACCTGATGTGAGTTCGGGGCTGGACAAGATAAAGGGTTCGTCTGCATGCGCGGTGCCAAAAGCCAGAGTGGTCAAGATCGCGGCAGCTACGGTTTTTATGTGCATGATGGGCCTTTCTTTGATTTTGGTGCCTGACGCGAAGCTAGGATCTGAGGGGAGAAAGCAAATCTTCTTATTAGCAAAATCAGCTTGTGGCATTGGCAAACAAAAAAGGGCGCAAGTGCGCCCCTTTGATCTCCTGTAAAGAACCAAAAATAGATCAAAATTTGCGTGGAGGATTAATTGGTACATCGTCCTGTTGGAGTGTGTACTGCGCGATCTCATCCTTTCGCATGAAGACGACGCCTTCATGCTGCTTTGCGTAGGTGAGGAACCGATCCAGCGCACCGACAATTCCGGGAGCGCCACCAATGCGATCATGGGTGCTGATGGACATCATGCGCCGACGCCGGGCTCCCTCAGCATAGAGAACATCGAACTCATCTTTCAGTTCCTGCTCAAATGCCGCTGATGTCATGCCTTGCGAGGAAAAACGTCCGATGTCGTTGCAACGCAAAGTATAGGGAACCACAATGAGCGGTTTGTTGTTGACCAAAGTCAGAGCTGGCTCGTCGCGGGAAAGATCATCGGTGTGATAGAGAAAACCTAGTTCTTGAAGAATTTCGAATGTTGCACGTGTCTGACGCATCCAAAACGCGTTGAACCCCACTGGCCGATGACCGGTCACACGCTCCACCACCTCTATGTTTTTCTCATACGACAGGCGTTCTTCCCTTGGGTCCATGCCAAATTGTGGAGTCCAGTTGTAGCCATGAGCAGCAGCTTCATGTCCCCGAGACACGAGTTCTTTGGCAAGGTCCGGACGGCGCTCGACTGCTTGGCCTACCATATGAGAAGTGACCTTAACATCGTGCCGGTCCCAAAGGTCGAGCAATCTGGGAATACCTTCGTTCATCCCGTACTCGTACCATGTCGGTGTGATTGTATCGACGAGCCCAGCCTCCATTGGAGGGAAGGGCCCATCAGCGTCTTTTCCCTGCGCCCCTGCCTCAAACTGCATCGAAATCGAGATGGCAAGTTGCGCGCCACCTGGCCAGAAGCCGGTGTCATTTTGATGTTCTTCCGTCATACCCTTTGTCCCGTGTTTGGATAGATTTGAGCTTTCCGACAGAGACTAGGGGCCAGGCACGGACGAACAATTCCAAACACCTGAATTCATTTGTTGGTTACGTTAACGAAACCTAGGTGCTTTTGGGGCGCGGAGATCGGGAAAGCACATCTGGCTGGGGCTCATTTCCGAAAGATCTAGCAGGCCTGCCTCACCCAAAGAGGGCCAACACTTAGAGTGGCGAATCATAGTTAGCCGCCAGGTAGAAAATATCTTTATTAGTAACTTATTTGCATTCCCTCGAGAGTGGTGTGTTGAGACAATCATGGTTGTTGGGCGAGTCGATGGGTGGCATGGGGCAGTGCGAAGCTTCTGCTTTCAAGTCAGTTCATCTGTGCTGATTTCGTCAAGGAAATTACTTATATTTAAATGCCTTATGTTGATGTTCTGTTGACCATTCTCGGCCGATTTGTGTCTGGTGTTGAAGGAGGTGGTCTCACTAGGCTGCGCTCTAGCTCTGCATGAAATTGTTTGTTGAAAACAAAAAAGTTTTCAAATAATGAAATAAAAAAAGGGAGGAAGCTATGCTTGATGAATTACTTACCCCAGAGCAGCGTTTGGAAGCGCTTGGCTTGGAACTGCCGACTGTTCCGTCTGCAGTCGGAGATTATGAGCCCTGGGTCGAAGCCAACGGGATCATCTACACATCGGGCCAACTGCCGTGGATTGACGGCGACATGAAATACACCGGCAAACTGGGCGACGTGCTGACCACCGAGGATGGCTATCAATCGTTCCGGATTTCTGCCTTGAATGCGATTGCCCAACTGAAATCGGCCGTGGGTGAGTTGAGCCGGATCAAGCGTGTCATCCGCCTTGAGGGCTCGGTTCAAGCCACGCCGGACTTCACCGAACAACCTCAGGCGCTGAACGGGGCATCGCACCTGATCAATGAGGTGTTTGGTGGCAGGGGGCGCCATTCGCGCATGATCTTCACTGATCCCGGTATGTGCCTGGATTGTACGACGCTGGTCGTGCTCTGGGCTCAGGTCGAACAGTAACGGTCCGATCTTCTCCCCGAAGGGCGCTGCCCCATTCCGCCCATTGGACACAAGGGGCGGCGCCTGACGGACAACTCAATAACAACCTCCATCGGGATCGCTGCGGTTGTTCGACGCAAGGGCGCTTGGCAACCGGTGGGGAGGGACAGCCATGAAACCGCTTCTTTTCGAGCCCTTGGAAATGCGTGGAATGACCCTTTCCAACAGGATCGTCGTTCCGCCAATGACCCAATACAGCGCTAATAACGGCGTGGCCGGGGATTGGCATCTGATGCATCTGGGCCAGTTCGCGGTTTCCGGTGCCGCCATGGTGTTCACCGAAAGCACCTATGTCGAGCCGCATGCCCGCAATAACCCGGCCTGTCTGGCACTCTACTCAGACCAGCAGGCGGAAGGGCTGCGCCGGGTAATCGATTTCGTTCATGCCAATTCAGAAGCCAAGTTCTGTGTGCAGTTGTGTCACGCGGGCCGCAAGGCAGGCCACAAACCGCTATGGGAAGGCGCGGGTCCGTTGGATGAAGAGGATCGGTTCCAGACATACGCGCCGACTGCCCTGGCTCTGCGCGAGGGGTTTGCCGTGCCACAAGAGATGTCGGTCGGCCGCATCCAGGACACGATCGGGCATTTTGTGGCAGCCGCGCGTCGCGCGAACAAAGCGGGTGCAGATGCGCTGGAACTGCATGGGGCGCATGGCTATCTGATCCACCAGTTCCTATCACCGCTGTCGAACCAGCGCGGCGACAAATACGGCGGCACGCTCGAGAACCGGATGCGGTTCGGGCTGGAGCTGTTCGCGGCGGTGCGGGCCGAGTGGCCGGATGACAAGCCTATGGGCATTCGTATCTCGGCCACCGATTGGGTCGAAGGCGGTTGGGACATCGAAGGATCGGTTGCCTTTTCCAAAGAGCTGGACCGACTGGGGTGCGACCATATCCACGTCTCCAGCGGCGGCAACAGCCCGCTTCAGAAAATCCCGGTCGGCCCGGGGTATCAGACCGGCTTTGCCGCCGCGATCCGCCAGTCTGTTTCCGCACGGGTCATAACGGTCGGGCAGATCGTCAATGGCCATCAGGCCGAAACCGTTCTGCGGCTGGGGGCAGCTGATCTTGTCGCTGTTGCCCGGCGCCATATGCATGATCCGCGCTGGACCTGGCGCGCCGCCGAAGAGCTTGGCGTCGATCTGACATATCCGAAGCAATACGAGCGCGCGCATCCCGACGTCCTGAAAGGGCCGCCGCCCTAACCTTGCCGCAAGTAAAGATCTGCCCTGCCGAAAAGGAGGACAGGCAGGCGGAGCAAATCCACCCAAAAACGAAAATTCACCCGTGAACCCCGGCGACCGTCCTCAAGAGGAGTGTGGGCGGCTGCCTTTCACAAACCAACAGATAGGGAGGTCCAAATGATCTCGATTACCAAATTCGCCGCCGCCTTGACCTTTGCGGCCACCACCGTCGCAGGCGCTGCAAACGCCGCTGACCACAACCTGACTTTCCACTCTCCCTTTGGAGAGGCGGGGCTTAATGAGTCCGTTCGGGTCTGGATGGACGAGGTTGAGAAACGCACCGATGGCCGCGTTGGCTTCAACCGCGTCTTTGGCGGTGCGTTGGGCAAACTGTCCGGCCAGCCGACTGGCCTTCAGGCACGTTCCTTTGACGTGGGGCAGGTCTCTTCCGTTTACAATCCCGGCCTTTACCCCCGTGCGACTCTGGGCATCCTGCCGTTCCTCTCCGATGACGTGCTTGAACACAACAAGATCATGCACGGGCTCTACACCTCGGCGGATTTCCAACAAGAGTTCGATGCGCTGGATCAGAAGTTCATGTTCAACGGTACGTGGATCTGGATGCAGATGATGGCCTTTGACGAAGTCAAGACCATGGAGGACCTCAGCAAAATCAAGATACGCGCCCATGGCGGCTCGGCAGATGCGCTGACTGCGGCGGGCATCACGTCCTACGCCATTCCGTTTGGCGAACTGCCTGCGGCCGCTGAAAAGAGAGTGGTCGAAGCGGTCACCATGGGCGGGCCCTCGGACATGGTTGATTTCGGTTTCGGCGACATCTTCCCTTACTGGTACGAGGGGCTCGACTGGTACTACATGCCGATGTCGGTGGTCATCAACAAGGATGCATGGGCGGATCTTCCCGAAGACATCCAGCAGATCATTGAAGAGCTGAACGCTGAAATGGTCGACCGGTCAATGGAACTCATGCTGGCGCAACAAGAGGCCGCCGCTGAAACACTGACCGGTGAATTGGGTGTGAAAAGCGTGACCTTCAGCGACACCGCCAAGCTGGTTGCGGCGGGCGAAGCATCCTGGGCGACCTGGGTCGACAGCATGAAGGATGCCGGGATCGACGGTCGGGCGCTGCTCGATCTTTACAAGTCCATGGCCGATGACCAGGGCTGATGCTTTCTGAAACCAGGGACAGCCCGCCCCTTGAGGCGGGCTGTTTCGCAAACGCCAATTAGGCGTTTCAACAAGGGAGGACACCGCGTTGTTCAGACTTCAAAGACAGTTGGAAAACACACTCAGCTATATCTCCGCCGCCGCCGTGGCCTTCATGATGATCATTACCGTGGCAGATGTGCTGGTGCGATATCTGACCCCATGGAACGTGCCGGGTTCCTACTCTTTTGTCAGCCTCGCCTTTGTGTTTGTGATCTACCTCGGACTGGCATTGGCGCAACGGGAAAACGCGCATATCGCTATCGAGGCGCTCTATGGCAAGATGCCTCGCTCGGCGCGCAAGGTGGTGCAAGGCCTACAACTTGCTGTGTTGTTTGGCTTTATCGCCGCGCTGACTTGGTACACGGGCGTGTCGGCTTGGAAGAACTATTCCATGGGCGACACCATCCTTGGCGCGATTGCCGTTGTGACCTGGCCTGCGAGGATCATGATCCCGATCGGGTTGTTCTTTCTGGCAGCGCGCTTCCTCAAACAATTTTACCAGTTGGTGTTTCAGGATTCCCTGATTGAAGAGCGTCACGAACCCCAGCACGAGGAGGTGTAAGATGGACCCCACGATCCCAGTTCTGGTCGTTGCGGGCGCAGGTTTGCTTTTGGCCTTGCGCATACCGGTCGGATTTTCTTTGTTGCTGGCCGGAGCGGTCGGGTTCGCGGCAACACGAGGTGTTGAATCGGCGCTTAAGACCCTTGGCGCGCGCCTGTTCGACATTGGCTCCGGCTACTCTCTGAGCGCCGTTCCGCTTTTTCTGTTGATGGGGCATATGGCGATTGCTTCGGGCGTCACGGATGACATGTTCCGCGCCGCTCGGTCTCTGGTTGGGCACATCCGGGGAAGTCTTGTTTTGGCAACCACCATGGCTGCGGTCGGTTTTGCGGCATGCTCCGGGTCCACCACCTCGACCACCGCGATTTTTGGCAAGGTCGCTCTGCCCGAGATGATGAAGGCAAATATCGACCGCCGGCTGGCTGCTGGGTGCATTGCCACGGTGGGGACGCTCGCAGGGATGATTCCGCCCAGCGTTGTTTTGATTGTGTTCGGCATCATTGCTCAGGAATCCATTCCGCGCCTTTTCATTGCTGGGATCATTCCGGGACTACTGACTGCATTGGCCTTTGGTCTCATGATCTATGTGCGCGTTTTGCGGCAGCCGGAGCTTGCCCCGCCACTGCCGCCCGCGACGAAGCCCGAGAAAATCGCAGCGATCAAGAATATCTGGGCCGCTGTCCTTCTGGCGGTCATTGTGATCGGCGGGATCTATGCCGGGATCTTCACCCCAACGGAAGCCGGTGCAATGGGGGCGGCGGGAGCATTTCTGATTGCCCTGTTCCGCGGAAACTTGAGCTGGAAAATCCTTGGTAACGTGTTTCTTGAAACCGCTAAGACCACGTCGGTGATATTCATCATCATGGTCGGCGCTCTGATCTTTACCTCGTTCCTTGCGGTCAGCGGTACATCCCATGCCATCACCGAGGCCATTGTCGGAATGGAGGTGCACCCGCATGTGCTTATGATCCTCTATTTGATCCTCATGCTAATCCTTGGGCTCTTCATCGATCCGATTTCGGTGATGTTCCTGACGGTTCCAATATTCCTGCCCGCGCTGACGAAACTCGGGTTTGATGCGATTTGGATTGGTGTGCTTGTCACAAAGGCCCTGGAAATCGGGCTGATCACACCACCGGTGGGATTGAATGCTTTTGTTCTAAAAAGCGTGGCGCCGAATTTCAGTTTTGGCGAAATCTACAGGGGGATCTGGTGGTTTTTGCAGGTCGAGTTCATCGTTCTAGCGATCATCTTCGCCTTTCCAGTCCTGTCCCTTTTTCTGCCAAATCTGATGTATGGTGGATGACGCACTACGTGCAGAGGTACCGCAAGGTCCCCCCCCTCTGCGCAATGCGTGTGTGCTACGTGCTTCCAAGCTGATTTGGATTGAGCAAGTGGCAAAAAACAGCGCGCATCCTGCGCAGGGGGGCGGTCCGGAAGCACCTTGCTCGAACTTTTCGGTGTTGTTCATACGAGAGTGGTTTCTGAAACGCCGTCACGCACACGTTGAGCAACTTGCAGGTGTAGTTTTTTCGGAGAGACGTAGGCTGGAAGAATTGTAAATAAGACAATTTTTTAGAATTGCGGATTCGACATTCTGGAAAGTGTGGCAAAGCAGGGTGCTTCAATCCAAATTACAGTTCAAAATTCGTTGAATCAGTTGGTATAAGCAATAACTCTCGAGCTACTGATGCGCACTCGTCTTGAGTGCAGAAGGGAACTCGTGGCAAAAGCCGAGAAAGGCTTTGAGAAATAAATTTCTATTGAAGAAAGTTGTGGCCGGGCTTAGGTCTGGCCTAAGTGCAGAAATCTGAGGTCTCTTCGAAGGTTCTTTATGGTTGGCAAGTCTTCAAAATCACTTCCCGCACAATCTCTTGCACGTGGATTGGAAGTTCTGGAGTTTATAGCGTTTAGCCGTCGGTCCGTCCGTCTCAAAGACATTGCGGAGGCCTTTGATATGGATATGGCAAGCACGCACCGAGTACTGAGAACTCTCGAAACACTTGACTATGTCGCTCGCCTGCCGATTGGCAAGACATACGGCCCAGGGAACAAGCTGCGTGACATTTCGCAGAGCTTCTCGGCCGTCGATCGGATGATCGAGAGCCTGCATCCTATTGTCGTGGAACTGGCAGAAGTCACCGGTCAGATCGCACATATTGCCATTTTGAGAGAGAAGCACGCGGTGCTGGCAGAGGTAGCGCTGTCAAAAGATGCAAAAGTATCGATCCGCCAGGCTCCCGGCGACGTGGATGAGCTGTATTGCAGTGCTGTTGGAAAGTCTTTGTTAGCCTTCTTACCAAATTTCGAGAGGAACGCGCTCCTGCGTTCGATCCACTTTGAACAACTGACAAAAAATACGATCACCAGCATGGCTGCCCTAAAACGCGAACTGGATGCGGTTGTTGATGGGGGCATTTCCTATGATGATCGTGAAAACAACTCAGAGATAGCGTGTATTGGTGCTCCCATTCTCGATAAAGACGGATTTGCGGTTGCATCACTTGGGATTTCTACTTTGGCTAGGCTTCTTCCCGGAACGATACGGGAGGAAAGTGCTCTAGCTGAGCAGGTTAGAGAGTCGGCTACAGCTGCCTCAAAATTGCTGCAAGACTCCGAACAGATGTGAGCGATAGTTGAACTCCAGCGTCTACTACCTCTGACCTGCCGCCCGGTCGTCCCTCGTTCATAACGAGAGTGGGGTAGATTCCGGCAAGGGGCAGGATTGTATCGCCCAGCAACCGCTTCAGCTTGGCGTTCTCGTCCTCCAGCGCCTTTAGCCGCGCGGCCTCCGACACCTCCATGCCGCCGTACTTGGACTTCAGCTTGTAGAATGTTGCTGGGCTGAGCCCGTGCCTGCGGCACACCTCCGCCGTTGGTATGCCTGCCTCTTGCTCCTTGATCATCCCGATGATCTGCGCCTCGGTAAAACGGCTCTTCCGCATTCGTCTGCTCCTTAAGGGTTGGGCAGACTCTACATCATGGTGAGGGATTTCGCGGGGGGCAGGTCATTTTTAATTCATGATCTGAGACCGCCGTGATGTCCCGTTTTCTCGGAAGCCATCTTCGGATCCGACGATTGGTGTTCTCAACTGTGCCTTTCTGCCACGGCGAGGACGGATCACAAAACCACGTTTGCGTTGTGACCGTCCGGTGAAGGCGCTCTGGCGCGGACGAGGCGTCCCCGGTTACGCTGCCTGCGCAGCGTAACTCAAAGGCATCAACTCGTCGAGACGATTGATCTTGTGATCGGCGATGCGTCCGAGCACCCAAGTCAGCCAGGCTTGCGGATCTACGTCGTTCAGCTTGGCGGTCTCGATCAGCGTGAAGGCGATGGCCATGGCTTTTCCGCCGCCTTCGGAACCGGCAAACATCCAGTTTTTCCTGCCGATGGCCAGTTCCCGTTCATTCTGCCCATGTCGGCCAAGTTTATCGGGTTCATTATCAATGGCATGCCTATTTTGGCTCAGCCGTGAAGGTTTTCCGGACCCTCAACCGCGGTGATGGCCAACATGTCGGTCTCGAACGCGATCCAGGTATAGCGATCCTTGCACCCACTTGGATTCTGGACGCTTCAATATGTCAGGGTTTCGAGCTTGGCGAACCCTTGGTGTCCACAGAGGCGCTTTTCGATCTTCATTCGGTTCTCGAGCACCTCGGTTTCCGGCGAGGGTTCAAGGGTGACGACTCACCCATGGAGGCCCCGAATGACGCATCACAGATCCCCGACACCAACCCAGTTGCCACTGCCGTTGGCACCGGCGCCATTGCTGACGGAACCGGAATACCGGTCGATCGTGACGGCGCTTGCGCAAGTGCTCCTGACCGCGGCAAAATCCAATCCGGGAGGGCGCAGCGATGAATGACCTGGCCATCACCTTTCCGCCCGAACTGCTCAAGCGTCATGCGGTAATCTACGTGCGTCAGTCGACGCAGAGCCAGGTCATGACGAACCTCGAGAGCCAGCGCCGACAATACGATCTTGTCGAGATGGCCCGCGGGTATGGCTTTGCCGGGATCGATGTCATCGACGACGATCTTGGTGTATCAGCCAGCGGTTGCCAGGCTCGCCCCGGCTTCGAACGGCTTGTCGCCATGCTGTGTTCGGGGTCGATCGGCGCGGTATTCTGCCTAGAAGTGTCGCGCTTGGCCCGCAATGGGCGGACTGCTATCGGTGATTAGGGTAGGGGCGTTGGCCCATTTCCTCCATCATCTTTTCGCGGAAAACTTCGGCAGGTGTCTTCCACCCGAGGCATTTTCGGGGCGTGTTGTTGAGGCGATCGCAGATCACCTTCATATCGTGATCTGTGTATCGCCGGATGTCGTGCTTGCGCGGGAGCCATCGTCTTAGTCGCCGATTGGTGTTTTCCACTGTGCCTTTCTGCCACGGACTGGACGGATCGCAAAACCAGGTTTGTGTCCCGATCTCAGCTTGCAGGTGTGGCCAGCTGACGAACTCCGTGCCGCGGTCGAATGTGATTGAACGACGCGCGATTTGGGGCAGGTCACGCACCGCTTTCATGATCTTTCCCATCACAGGCTTGGTCCGCTTGTTCGGGTTCTTCAGCAGCACGGTGAACCGGCTGACGCGCTCGACCAGAGACGTGACGTTTGACTGACCAAAGCGTTGTTTGAACAGGACAAGATCAGCCTCCCAGTGCCCAAACTGGCGGCGGTGCGCGACATCGTCGGGGCGGAACAGAATGCTGACATCTCGATCTAACTTTGGAGCCTGGCGCTTTCTGGCACGACGCGGCCTGCGGGCTTTGCGATGCTCGGGCAGATACCACCACAGCTCTTGTTCCATGCCTTCCTTCGAGTAGATATAGCGGTAGATCGTTTCTTGGCAGACACGCAGCTCAGCGCCTTCGTAGATCATCCGATTGCCGATCTGCTCGGGTGTCCAACCTTGTTTGATGCACTCGATGACACGTTTGCACAGGTCAGGATGTCGGATGAGTTTGCGCTGCGTAGAACGGCGCTGCTGCGTGCGCTGGTGTGCGGCCATCCCGAAATACCCCGCGTACTTCTTGGGGAATGCATCATCGGCCCAAAAGTTGCGTTTGATCTCACGGAAGATTGTGGACTTGTGACGTTTGAGAACGCGGGCCATCTCCGCGACAGGGACCTTTGCAAGCCACCAGTCTTCGATCCTGCGCCGTTCTTGTAGTGAAAGTTGCGAATAAACCGTTCCCATACGATAAACTCCTCATTAGATAACTCATTGTTTTCTAATAGGAGTCGCACTTCAAAGTAGCGCGCTCCCTGCGTACAGAACAAATCCCCATAAGGTTTATTATGTAAAAGAATGACGGAGAATGCTGAACCCGCCGCGAAAACTTGATGGAAGAGTTGTACCAACGCTTCTAGACTCAGCACAAAAGGACCAAGTTCGAATATCGAGTTTAGTTTTGAGGTGCGGGCATTTTGAGCGAATCCATCGACATGAATATCCAAATCGAACGAGCGCATGAACGCTTAAGTTTGGAATTTTCCAGAATTCGCGCCATTCGTTCGGGCACTAGCATCTACCTAGCGGAACATGGGTTAGAGGAAAATGAATTGGCTGCAATGCTTCTGGTAGTTCGTAAAGCACTGGATTGCCATCACATCGGATCGGGTTGGTGGCATCGACACCCGTTGCCTCTACTCGTGGCTTCCACAGAAGTAGGCTACGTTTATCGTGGTACTGGTACCGATTTTTGGCCAGTCTTCGCGGATATGCTGAAGGAAGTCACGTTAGTTGAACGCGGGACACTATCGGCATTGTTTCGAGAACAGGCAGTAGCCTTAGGGTTGGCGCAGCCCTCGCGCAGTTCTTGGAACGAAGCTTTCTGCCACATCGCGTGGCCAGTCTTGCATGCCATCTTGCCCATTGAGTTGCACCGTACTTTAGCGGAAACCCTGCGTGACGTTCGTTCAGTCATTGATCTTGCTGGAACTGATGCGGATTTGGTTGCCACAATCAGGGAGCGGGCAAAAATTGGTGGCAGCGTTCGTCTCAACAGTTGGCTTGAGGAAGAGCACACGGCTGCAGCAGTGGTTCGCCACATTCTCGATTCTGGGGGTGAGTATGGTATCGCTGGTACGGCCCTTCAACGTATTGCCGCTGATATTGCTCGGGACGATGCTTCCATAACAGCACTTAGGGAAGCGCGCATAAGGCAAAAAGCGCTCAGCGCAAAACCAAAGCAAACAGCGCGACGTGGTTCGGAGCAGCAACCTCTCTTTGCTCCTCTTGTACTTCGTTCATTCGAAAACCGCCTTACGCTTGCGCTCAAGATACCTCAGATGGGACAGAGTGATCGCGAACTGGCCAGAAGCGCCCTCGATGCTATGCGATGGCGCGCGTTCCTTTGGGGTGAGGGTCGTCCTGTTCCCGGACGCAACATCTTCAGTGATTTCCCGTTACCACTTCAAATCTGTTTTTTACCCGAACCTGAACGACCTTTAATTGACGAAACGCGAAGACTGCCCATCGCTCAAGAAGCTAAAGATTTTCTAGGAAGCCTGAGGGTTGCGACCGGAGAGCCACTTTTGTTCTCAGATTTTGGTCCTGACGGCGACGCGCTCCAAAGCACTTCTGGAATAGTTTCTGATAGTTCCAAATGTATTCTGCTGGCGAGCAAAGAAACTGGCTCTCCACCCGTCGGAGAGAGCCTCGGTCGGGTCGTTGGATTGGATGCTTTTCGCCTTCACGCCGGTGACCCAGCCAACGCATCCTGGCTGATGAATCATGGTTTTTCAGTTAGGAAAAAGACTCAGTTTTCGTGGATTGGTTCTGCTGAACTGGAACAACATCGACCAGTGCGCAGATTTTCCGAAGGAAGTTTTGTGGCTTTCAGATTGTACGCACCGGATGGGTTGTGCGAAGCGCGATTGGTTTGTCCTAATGGATCGGAGTCCACATTGGCGGGCGAAGAAACATTGCTTGCTGGTTTCTCCGCGACCGAGACTGGACGCTACAGAATACGGTACGGCGAGGGCGATGACGTCGCGATTGATATCGTAGAATCTCAGGAAGATGGTCTCGGTCTACTGACGGTCGACATCGATGCTGGAGACTACGCAACTTCTGATCTGGCTGATAGGAAAGTGACGCTTCGGTTTAATGCGGATGCATCGCTTCAGGAGGCCGAATTTCAGCTAATGGTTTGCTGCGATGGTAGAATGGTAAATCGCGTAGGCGACACACTGCCAGACACACCATGTAAAATCGAAGGTAGTCACGGTATTTGGGAGCGCCTGCTCGACGCCGACACAGCGGCATCTGTGCTCGCGGCGCGTCGTGCAGAACTGAGTGTCGAAGTTAGTGGGCTCTTAAAGAAGTCCTTTGAATTCGAGCAAACAGTCGCTCCTTTTGCCTGGGAAAGTCGGGCCGGCGGGACAATAGCTGCTACGGATGAAACAGGTGAGTTGGCAATCTTTGCCTCTACGCCAGATCGGCCAACCGTTTCCTGCGCGGCGAGCAGTTCGGTTCCTGACACTGACATACAGTTGTTCCGCGCTGGCCGACAAGCGCCATCAAACTTTGGTGGCATCTGCGTGGGTCCTAGCAGATGGCGCTCTGGTGACGCTTTTAAAATTGAAAAGCCCGAACGTCTCATGCGCCGGTTTAGCGGAGTTGAGACCAACGCGGTGTTTGGTCGTGATGTTGTGGATGCTTTGATCAGTTGGTCCGCCGCAACGGTTGATAATCCTGTAACTCAGTATCGCCGTGGCCAGGTTGTGCGAGAACTCGAAAAATGGTTCGTTGAGCAGCTATGTGGTCCTAGTTGGGTTAGCCAAGAGCAGTTGATCCTCAGTGGCCACGAGACGGGTTTCGTGCGCAATTTCCTCTTGGCGTGCGCAAATTTAGGGGTTGGCTACTGTGATATTGCGATCTCTGAAGACCAGGCTTCTCGACTTGATAGAATCTTGGCACGATTGATTGAGGCAAGTGGCCTATTCACAAACCTGGAAACTACGCACAACCCGATAGACGAAGATATCGCGGCCGAACTCGATGACATCTTCAATGAGGCTTATTCTACACTCTACTTGGAGTCAGTTGCACTGGGAGAGCGTTGCCTTTTCGATCCAGAGGATGATGTTGATGTCGGTGAAGTCGTTGGGAATTGGCATAGTGCCATAGTCGAGGCCAAGAGTAAGGCTACACTGCTTGGTATGGTAGACCTACTTCGACCACTCGACGCGGGTGATGCCTTGAGTGAGGCCGATTTTGAAGCAATGCTCCCGGACGAGATTGTCGATCTTCTGGACGATTGGATAGGGAGGAACTCCCCACCACACCATGCCAGAAAGTGGAACCGTGATTTGGCCGAAGCATCCTTTTGGTTGTTCACAAAGCCGACGGTAGCCGCGCGTTTGTCATGGAGCGCCGCAACTGAGCGTATGCTTGCTGACCGATTCTCGGCGCGCGCAGTAAGGTATGCGGCGCTGCGTGCCAGAGGGGGATCTGAATGAAGGACCCATTCATTGACCTATGCCTCGGTGTGCAGGCTATCCGTCGAAAGGTTGAACGCGAGGTCGCTGGCTTGGGAGGAGCAACCGGTGTGGCAGCTGTGCCTTATCCCCACCAACTTGCGAACGTGCAACGGATTTTATCTGACAGCCGAATAAGGCATCTACTAGCCGATGAAGTTGGGATGGGGAAAACTGTCCAGACGTTGATGATAATAAATGCGTTGCGGCTCCAAAACCCAAGACACCGCACTCTCATCCTCGTACCTGAAAATATTGCTCCACAATGGCTACTTGAGTGCCAAACGCGCGGACACTTCACACCGCTAGGTCGCGCTCCTGAAGATGAGGAGGATACGACATTTGTCCGGCTGGCATATTTTGATCAACTTGGCTCAGTCACAGAGATAGATCCAAGCCTCTACGATCTACTGGTTGTAGATGAATTGCATCGACTACAAGCGACTGCACGTCAACGTATAGTTGATGTTGCTCGAGACTTTCGGCAGCTATTGCTCTTGTCAGCAACTCCCAAGTTGGAAGATCTTTCTACCTTTCGACAATTAATGAATATCCTTGAGCCTGAACGTATGGCGTTCGCCGCACGTCTATCAGAGACCCCAGAAGAGGTGCTGCGTGATCGGGAGACTAAAGCTGCGGACTTGTTAGGTGCCAACAGCAGCAATGCTTGGCGCCAGTTCGACTTTTTGGTGCCACCAGAAAGTCGAAAACCTGAGTCTGTTGCCATAACACATTGCTTGTTGCGCAGGGTATTGCATACCAACCGTAGCGACTATCCAGATCTTCTGCCGCAACGAGTACTCCATAAGGTCGTTATCGAGCCAACCTCAGATGAGGTGGAGCGTCAAACTCAGGTCTGGCGATTCATCGGTGACTCTGAGAACGCGTCCAGCACCACCGACCTTGCGCGTTTGGGCCAGGTGGCGCTACGCTCTCCCCGTGCATTGAGCGAGCGAGTAAATATTCTGCGTGGGCGGGATCAGAGAGACCCTCAAGGCTTTCTTGCGGCTGCAACACGGTACCTTGAGGCTGCCAACGGTGACAGTCGCATTGAAGCAACCATCGATTTGCTCGCCGAGATATGGGACGCCAACCCAAATGAAGCAGTCCTCATTGTCGCCGAGGACAATCCGACGGTGGACTACTTGGAAAGGATGATCCCACAGTATCTTCCAACCATAGGACCACGCCATGACCGCCGAAGCTTGTCGCTTGCGGTCAGCCGCAATCGCGACGCATCGGCAACCTCCGATTTGGTTGGATTATTCGGAGAGTATGATGACGGGCTTGGTGGTTTCGTGGATGGAGAAGATCAATTACTCATCGCTGCCGACATCGCGCAAGTGGGGCTCAATTTACAGCACGCGCGAAAACTGATCTTTTTTAGTGTGCCTTGGTCGCCAATCTCAGTTGAACAATGGATCGGGCGTCTCGATCGGCTCGGTAGCGCCGCACTACTGGACCAGCCTGGCGAGCGAACCATCGACATTTACCCGATTTATCAGCGCGGCCAAGTAGATGAGCGTGTAGTCTCAGTATTGGACGATTTCGGTATATTCAGGCGTAGCATCCGGCTTGACGGCGATGATATTGATACCATCAGTGGGCATATTACCAAAGCAGCCCTGAAACCTCACACTATCAATTGGCAAAAACTTTCAAATGAGGCTCGCCACAAAGCAAATGATGATCATCGTGAGATGGTCACACCTTTGTCGTCAGTTCTCCCTTGGACCCCAGATGGTGCCAGAGAAGTTGCAGACTACTACGATCAGCGAGGATCGCTGGGCCCCCTACTCCAACATTCCAACGCAAAGCGGGCAATAGTGCGCTCGGAAGTCGGACTGCGAAGTTGGATGCGGCTCATGGGGCGGGCCAATGAGCTTCGACTTTGGAAAAGACAAGACCCTCAAGCCAAATCGAAACCCTACCGCCTTCTACACTATTATCGTTCACAGTACACGACCGGGCCGATTGAACCGCGGTTCTTGCTTCCCAGTTTAGATCCGCGCGAAGGTCAAAGATACGCATATATCGATGGTCGCAGAGAGTTGGAATCCCCACCACTGCCGACAGTTTCACTGGACGAGAATCCAGCAACACCGCTCAACTTCCTTGACCACGGCAACTCTCTTCACGAAGCCTTGCTCGATGAATGGGCCAAAATCGTAAGACAGGGCCCTTCGCATCTCAGAGTCAATTTGCCTGACGGTCATGCACTTGCAAACAACGAGAATCGCGGGACCTACTTAGTGGTCGTTTTGAGTTGTGTTCCGGGTGATCAGTATTTCTCTGATCTGGAGCGTGACCGCCTCATTAAGAGTTTGCAATCGGCTCGAACGCGCAGTGAGCAAAAGCCCTATTGGGATGCCATTCAGAAGATGGAGGAGGATTTGCGAGCCGATCGGCGTTGGCTGAATAGTCTGTTTACTGCCCGCCTCGAAGTAATTGCGGCAAAGCTATCAGGTACTGAATGGGCTTTGGTTGAGCAGGAGGTGGCGCATTCGTTGTTTACGCCATGGGACGTCGACGCGCGAGGAGCAGACCTAATACTTGCGCAGGGATATCCCGCAAAAATCGATCCAGGAGTAAAATCTGCGTTGAGCGCAGGCGGTGAACTACTGTTGCAGGAGGCGACCGAAAGACACCGAAACTCACTTAGAGAACTTCCAGACCTCAAACAACATATCGACAAACGACGGTTTCTTGTGGCTTCCGAGGCAGACGATCTGATCAGGTTGAGACAGGCTGCGTTCGACGACGCCAGTGCGCGGGGCATGGAGAAAAGTGAGCAAGGCTTTACCCGAAGTCGTTTCCGCGCCATCAGCAACGCTCTGGACATTGCAAAGCATTCACGCAATGTGCGCCTAGAGAGGTTGGACCGATTGAATGCAGAAATTATCAAGCCGAGTTATAGCGAGCAAAAGTATTTGGTGATCATGTTGGAATGAAATCTACTGGACCAGGCCGCGCCATTTTGAGAACGCGTTCTCAGCGCCCAGACTCATGCGCCATGTCCAAGACTTTTCTCCAGGTTCGCCAATTAAGCTCAACAACCGGCGGAACTGCGTAGGGATAGGATGCTCGAATGAAAGAGTACCATCGGAATAGTAAGAGCGCTCTTCAATACCGATTGACCTACCTCTGGCAAGAAGTGACCAACACCATTCATCCCAGTCATAAAGGTCCAGCGACAGCACCTCTCTTTCCCCGACACTCAAAATGATAGGATGCCACTCGAATTGATTTCGGCCGGGTCGAACTGCGCACCAAACGCCTTCAGGTGCGGCCTGCTTCCACCGCCCTGACACGCTCAACTGATCGTGGCGACCGAAAAAGCCATTTGTGCTCCCTGGCGGGTCTACAACTGCTCGGATCTGATCGGCATCAATTGGCTGTCCCTCATTTTTTGCCAAGTTGCATAGAACCGACCAGAATTCACTGAGCGGGGCATCGATGGTAGTGCCAGTTCTACGTGCGAAATGACGCAAATGTCCGGGTAGTCCCATGTAGTCGAAAAGACTGGTTGGAGTGGCGAATTTACCTACACGCGACACCCGCCGAACATAACTGTTGAGTGATCCTATTAATGGTGCATCAGTATCTCCGTGACCAAGAAATGCAAATTCTTCGTCTGTGATCTTGATCCACTGAGTTCTCGACAGCACAAGGCAGTGTTTTCCGTCAAAACGCGCCTTTGTCAGGTCCCCAGTCTCGATAAGTGTGTCCAGCACATTGGTGACGCGATCTCGTACGAAATCTTCGTCGAATGATGCCGCGAGCAATTGTTGATTCAGGAAACGTGTAACCCTTGCGCGCGTAGGAGAGCGCCATTTTTGGACGCACTCTCGCGCAGCATTGGCGATGGAACGTACTGAGGGTCCGCCATCCGAAGCCAACTCGAAACCTAGCTTTTTGCGAAGAACTTCTGGTGTTAGCGGTTCAAGTTTCGTCACGGCTCGCGACCTCAGCTTCTTCCAAGGTAGCTCGGATTTGATCACCGTGTGTAATTATGATCAATACATGTCTTGCGCGGCTGCAAGCGACATATAGATCTGATACGGTGAAGCCTGGGCCAAGTGAAGAAAGGTCGTACGCAATGACGACGTCGGCTTCGAGGCCTTTGAAAGACCGCGCCGTGGAGCATAATATACCTTCACCAGCGCGCCACTCCGAAGCGGACGTCACTATGCGTGTATGAGCAACGTCTTTCATTTCTTTGAGGCTACCACGGCCTTTTGATGCCGGCCCAATGAGAACAATTTGTTCGGGCGAAAGCTTCTCATCACCTAGCAATCGACGCAGTTCATTGGCTACAAGTCCAGCCTGCTGTGTTTGCGCACTTGCTCGGAGCATTCGTACATCTACCCCAGTTGGCGTGCCGGAAGGCGACAAAGTGTCAAGAGTTGCAATGTGCGCGCTCATTCGTGCAATTCGCTTGGTGTTACGACAATTGACGTTGAGCCGAAAGTGGGTCGGAAACTCAATTGGTGGGGCGCTTGCTTGCTGTCTGAGACTCTGCGCCTGATCAATAAATACGAAGATCAAGCCTTCCTCACCGTCCTGCACGAGGGGCAGCAGTGCATACCACCAAAGCTCAGCAAAATCTTGGGCTTCGTCTACCACCAGAGCGCCATACCGAGGCTCATCTATCGCAAATAGGCAAGCACTTGCCGCTTCAAGGATTGACGCGGCCTCCTCATCCCAGAACCGACGTTGTCCAGTCAAATCAGATGGTACCTCAAATGGTAGGCCGGCTTCGTCTGCCAATTCTGCAGCGAGAGCGTGGAAGTGATAAACATCAATCAGTCCGGCAAGTTTAGTTCGATCAGGATCGGAAAAAATCTGCTCTCTGATCCACTGGGCCAGTTCCTTGTTGTAGCAAATGAATAGACAGCGCGTGCCCTGCCGTGCGAAGGCAAGTGCCCGCTCGATTGCAAGCAATGTCTTTCCGGAGCCAGCAACCCCCTCCACCAACATCCTTCGATTGCTAAAAAGGCCTTGGAATGCCAAGGATTGGTTTTCCGTCAATTCTAGTAGTTTTTCCCGACCAGTTTCTATCTGTGGTGACAGGGGTCTCATTACTTGAAATCTTGGTAGCAAGACATCAAGCATTTCGACATACTCCGCTCTTTGAAGTCTCCCGACTTTTTGGGGAAAAGCTTTGAATGCCTTCTCAATCATCCGCTCCATTTCAGGCATCCGATCGACATCGATCAAAATTTGATCAACTGCATCGAGAGGTAGCTCGCCTATAGTCCGTCCGTTTGGGAAAACGACGGCATAGCTATACACGTATTTGTTCGGTTTTAATCTTCCTCCGGTTCGCTCCTCGATAGCGTCGGTTAACGCGTGCATGTTGCGGCGCGCTTGTTCGAACGGATTTGTGATGGGTTTGTCGCGACTTGGCAATTTACGATACCATCGATGGCCGCGAGCGAACATTTCTTCTCCACCTTTCACTTCGAGAACCAGCAAACCGTATTTGGGATGAAAAACTACGAAATCCGCTTCCCCTTCTCGTAGAGGCCCGCTTGCGTTATCGCGATTGGGTCGCAGCCAAGGTAACGAATGTACCACTCGGTAGGCGTCCGGTAGTTGGTCGCGTAATGCGACATAAACATCTCGCTCAGAACCGTGTATGATCTGATCGGGAGAAACATCTGGTATCATGATGGCCAATGCTCAAACTCCGAGTATTTGCTGGAAGGTTCCCAGGAATTCGAGAGCATCGGCGTTTAGCTCTTCAGCGCGAGTTGTTGGCCTTAGAGAAGCGTAGACAATTCGAAAGCGATCCACGCCAATCTTTTTTTGCGCCCTTCCGAAGGTCACCTCGCTCGAAGAAGCTTGGAAGGCCTTTCCATCTGTCCTTCGCATTAGCACGGGCAATTTCTGTGATGGTAGGTCACTACGGGTGAAGAGGTGCCAACTGCCGCGAACCAGCGGTTGAGTATCACCTAATTTTGCATTCTCCATCGTTTCAACATCGAGCCTGACTATGAAACTACCTTCCTGAGCGTTCGCGATGTCAGCATACTCTGTCGCCGTGGGCAATCCTTCTCCATCCCCAGCAAGTGAGGCGAGTGATCTGTAAACTGGCACACCTGTTTCCGCCAAAGCGAAGGGTGGTTCGACATCTGACGAGTCTGACGAAACATCAAGCGCTTGCACTATCGCAGCAGGCAGTGCTCGGTCTACTAGTAACTGGTCGAGATAGCGGTTTGACGAACGATGCTCCCGTTTGTGAGCTCGTTTCGAACCTGGTTTTCCGCGCATCAAGGGATGACTGATGACAAGATTTCTATCATCATAGGCTGGAAGGACGAGTTCACCGGATATCGTTTTCTTGATCTCTTCGCCTTTGTCGCTGAGATCTGTGTGCAGCATTTCAAGCAGCCGGTCTTCAACATCCTCTGGAATCCAAGGTCGTTCTCCAAGAAGGATGTGCCGCATGAAAGACGCACCCAAATGGCGGTCAAGGTCAGCATGGTCCCATCGGTTTTTATGCGATCTCAGGCAGGCATAACATGAGGATGAGCATTGGCATTGTTCGAGTAGCGCCAATGCTTTTTCAAGCAATCGACCTGGATCACCTGCAGCGGCACGAACAAAGCCAGCCCCGCCAGGTGACGTGTCATATAAGTAGACCTCAACTTCACTGCCACGCGCACCATCTTCGTTGAGCGCCGCGCGATACCCTCCGCCAATGTCAGAAGCGTCGATATCAAGCAGTTCAGCCGCAGCGAGGCTTAGTGCTTCAGCAATGGTAGTGAGCACGATACGGCTTGCGGTTGATCCCGGAGGAAGTTGCAGTTCTGAGGAAAGTTTGAACGAAAAAAGGGCAATATCGGTCAAGAACTCGTGGCCCAATACAATCGGTCGCCCGCGACCTTCGCATAGTTCTGGTTGTTTGCCGTGGTTTGGATATGGTCTCGCGTGTGCCTTCCCACTAACCAGCTTGCCGTCGACCCAGCCTGTCGGTTCTGTTCGGCCACAAGCTGGGCAATACAAAAAACCAGTGTTAGTTGCGCCGGGCTTTCTGACGCCCAGGTTGGTTACCATCAACTTTTCTTTTGAAGCCCAAGCCGCGAAGCCACTGCCATCGTTTCGCTCCAGTCTACCGAGTTCATGCTGCTGTTTGAACTGCGGGGCGCTAAGTTTGGCTCGTGTCGGGCGAGTGGGAAGAGGGGTCTCATCGCCCGCGAGTTCAACTTCCTCGTCGTGAGGATGTGCAAATCCAACTGGCACAATCCATCGTTCAGCTGGACCCATTCCTGCTACTTTCCCGCAAGCCGGGCAGTCTTCGGTATCGCCCAGTCTGTGGTTGTCATCTTTGTCTTCGAGTTTTGCATAGCCGCAACGGCCACACTCAAAATAAAGGCGCTGTAAGCGGTAAGCATTGATGCGGTCTTTCTGAAAGCCAGAGTGGATCGCCATTGAGCGGAACTTTTGCCCGTCGACCCATACTTCCCTGCCGGGAGCATATTGGCTCAGAGCTTGCGTTAAGCCGGCTTGTGGCGAATAGGCGACTTCAGCCCGATAGCGAGTGCTGGAAGGATCGAAGACAGTAAATGAGACGACGTCGGTTGGAAAAGCGTAGCGCGGCAAAACTGCCTTGGAGAAAAGGCGGTCGAGCAGATTTTGTGGTTTGAGTGGAGCGTCTGGATTCACGTCAACCGTGTCATGAGCACTTTCAACGATGGGATTTTCATCAGGAGCATCGTACAAGTCTGCGTCGGCTCCAAAATCCTCCATGCCAAAGTCAAACGATGGTCCCTCCTCGGCAAGTGTAGATACGTCGGCCTCTTCAAGAGACACCTCACCAGTACCGGCACCAACTCTTTCAAGTTCATGCATTAGCTGCTTGGGCACATTGGCAAAGAACGTATCTGGATCCCCCTCAACAGCATCTTGCGGAATAACGTCACGTAAGGCCGTATTGATCTGGCCCGCGTTCGCCTCCAGCCAGATCCTTAGCCCTGCAAAGGTAAACCCGTCGCTGTCGGGATCCTTAAAGTCGCTCAGCAGACCTAAAGACTCGAAGATGTTGGATGCTTGGACGTCTCCGTCAGTATCAGGTACTTCAATCCGTTCTTGTTGGAACATTGACAGGATCAGCGCAAAGGCATGGCGCTGAACAATGTCGCGATTGTCGAGATTGAGTACAGGATCCGGAACAAGTCCCCCAACCATCTCTTGGGGATTTGCAAAGAATCGTTGGTCATGACTGTCAGATCCAGCAAAAGTGAGGACCGTTGAGAGTGAGGAGCCTCGGCGGCCAGCGCGTCCGGCGCGTTGTTGATAATTTGCTCGACCCGGCGGAACATTTCTCAATGCGACCGCGGTTAAGCTACCAATATCGATCCCGACTTCCATGGTTGTCGTGCAACTCAACACATCGACTGCGCCAGCACGTTCACCGCGCGGTCCTGGAACATCTAGATCTTGAAAGCGCAGTTCGTACCATTCGGCGCGTGAAAAGGCTTGATCTTGACCCGCATCGTTTAGCTGTGCGGTGTGTTCCTCAGCAACAAAGGGATAGGGCACATAACCTTGATCACCTTCAGCTTCAAAACGCTCAACGAGTTTGCGATACAGAAACTTACGTGTGCGAAAGACCTTGTCTTGTCTCGGGTTAAGTGGGTCTGTCTCTTTGCTGCATTTTGCACAAGTCTGGCCCATGATTGCGTTGCTGGGTTGCACATGAGTACAGTAACCGCAACGCCGCCATTCGATCTCGTTCTCAGGTCGTAATCGCACTTTTGCGGCATTGACAAAGAACCCTTGTGCATTGTGGTTCTGGCCAAAAGTTGACGTGAGAAAGTCAATCCAACTAGCGTCGGGTTTTGCGTTTGCACCGAACTGGGAGCGATGCCATTTTGCGGACAGCAATTTTTCCAGAACAGCGGTGTAACGTCCATTACTCCGCTTCAGTGCTGGCCCTTCTCTTGAGTCAATCCATTCACTAGGTGTGCCCTCGAGCAACACCGAGCCCCCTGATAAAGACAAAGTAAGCCATAGTTCGAGTAAAGCTTGCCGTCGCTCATTTTCTGTACCGGAACCTACAGGCGGAACAGGAAGAGCGTTAAGCCGGCTGGTTTGTTTTTCCGTAAGAATTGGCTGTGGGGCTGCGAGTGCAAGCGGCAGAAGACCAGTGTGTTTGTTTGCAAGAATGCGCGCCAAAGGTGCACGCACTGACTTCACATGCGTCTTATTGATAGTCGCTGCAAGGTCGCGAAACTCTGCAAAATCACCTTCATCTTGAATGAAGCCTTTCAACTTTCTAAGGTCGCGAGCAAATTCGTCATGCTCTGCGCCGGGTAATCGGAAATTCACATCGAAATTTGCGCAAGCGTAAAGTATTGCCGGATAGGCATAGCCCAATGGAACATGTTCGCCGAATTCTTCCTCCAGCAAACGGAGACCCGTCAGGAGCAAAGGGCGGATACTATCTTGAAGTGAAAAATTCTTGAGTTTGCCAGATAAGCGGGACGCCGCCTGTCGTCCGTCAGAGAATATCAGGGATTTTCGACCTTTCAGAGGCGAAGTCGCCTCAACGCGGGCTGGTTGATCCAACAACTGAACACTGATCAACTCTTGGAAAGGCTCATCCCCTTTGGTTTGGTGGTCCATAATTTGTGTGCCGTTAGCACCGCAATGAGGGCACTTTTCAAAATGTCCTGGCTCAACGTTCTTGGATGGGCGCGGCAACCAGACCTCTCTCGCGTTTATTGAGCCAGAGCCCACGCGCCCAGTTAGCGGATCCAGGAAACTGCTAGTGCAGTACCTGTCAGCATCGAGCCCAGGGTCCTCCAACAAAATCTGAACCGGACGGACTATTCCATCTATGTCGTCGATGTCGCCTATGTCCTCTGCCCAAAGAAAATCTGGTTGGTTTGGGTTGAGTGCAAACGCTTTAAAGTAGGCAACACCACAGTCGCGGCAGGTGTGAAGTTCAAAGACCCGCGAACGGCACCCACATTCACGTGTAGATTGAGGAAACAACATACCTGTCGGCCTAGGCGCGGCGCTCTTTGGAAGATCTTTGCATTCTTCGTCGGCGCATGCCCAAAGCCCAGGAAGGCCACGAAAAAGAGCATGGACACGAGCTGCCAGAAGCGGTTGTCCTTCTGGCTCTGCTTTCGCATAAGACGCAAGTTCTAGGAGTGTATCTGTTGCTTTTGCGCGAACAGAAGGATCCAGTTCATCGTCGAAAAGCAAGGCCCCAACTTCTTCCACGGCAAGTGGTGCCTTAGGTTCCGCGGTCACTAGGTCGTCGTCAGTCGTTGCCCCGCCGGTCAAATTAACAAGACGTCCGATGACGGGAAGGCCCGCCAGAACTGCATGTATGGCCCGTTGCAACCCATCACGAACTACAACAACTTGTCCATCTTCTAGCAAAAGATCAGGAAGACTGGCAGATCGGCCAACGCGTATTTCACCAGGTGAAGTGATCCCGGTGATCATAATATAGGAATTGCGGCTTTCGATTTCCCCAAAAGGCCCTATCTTTATGGTTTCGGTTAACACCTCAAGCGAAGCATCAACACCGTTTAGCACTACCTCTGTTTCTGTCGCGTTCAACGAAGAAACAATCATGCGAGATTCTGTCAGGGTATCGCGGCGATAGGTCAAAAGAGGCGAGAGAGCCTCTATGCGCTTTTCCGAATTGGTCTCTCTCAATGCTTCAGTACGGCACTTCGCAAGTACGCTTGCGAGGGAAGTATCACCCGGACCGGATGGAAGGCGGGCGTGCTTTTCTCCCTTCAGCACTTCGATCATATTTACGTCCCTTCCAACCAATCCGCCAATGAAGCGCTGAGCGGCTGCTCCATCTGAAAAGGATGCACTCGTGGCAATGACTTGCATACGATCTGGAGAAAGACCTAGTCGGTTGCGAAGCCTTCGAATTAAGAGCGCCACTTCCGTACCGCTGGCGCCGCGATATAGATGCGCCTCGTCAAGAACGAAAAGTAAGCGTTCATGTGGATTGGTTTCGAAGAATGCTCTGGTACGCTCGAAGATCGAGCGCTCGATGGGTCGGAGCAGCATGTATTCCAACATGGAATAGTTGGTGATGAGAAGATCCGGCGGTTGGTCTTGGACTTCATGCCGTAAGAGAAGTTCTGCGTCCTGAGGTCGTTCAATCGCTCGTTGAAACTTGTTGTCAGTTCCAAGCCAACGCTTGTTGTTACCCAACCAGTTCGTCATGCCGTTTTCTTCTTGGTCGTCAGATGGTTTAGCTGGCCATCGTCCAAGAGAACGCAACTGGCTTATTTGCGCAGAAACCTCTTCATCCGTTTGTGCATCCCGTTCAAGATCGCGGAAAAAGTTTAGGCTTTGTAGTCGCCGCTTATTCCTATCTTCTGTTCGCTGACCAGGGTACAGAGTACGACCGGTGTAACGCGCAAACTTTGCGGGACGACCGCCATTCTCAGAAAACCAATTGCGTACCGGGGCGGAGCCGAACAACTTTCGCAAACGACCAAGTTGGTCGTTCACCAAAGCGTTCATGGGATAGAGAATAATGGAACGCACTGCACGTTCAGAAAACTGGGTTGGCTTGCTCGCGGCTTCATTGGCTAGCTTCATCAGAATCGGAAGCAAGAAGGTTTCCGTCTTGCCTGAGCCTGTACCAGTCGTGGCAAGCAGACTCCGTCCGATCGGATCTGCGATGAGTTCTAATGCATCAGCTTGGTGCGGATATGGCGGATCAAATACTATGTTGCCGCCTTCCTTCGAACCGAGATGGGTTAGAAAATCACGTGCCTCTCTGGGTATGTTGAGATCGGAGAACCGTCGTTGGCCCTGATAGATGGGCGTGCTTTCAACATAGGCCTTTTGGGAAATCGTACCGGTGCTATCCAATAGAGATCTTCTCAAATCGACCAAACTTGGATTGGAAATGTGATAAGTCGCCTCGATATAGGCGCACAGCGCTTTTTGTAGATTTCCAAGTTCGTTAAACATTCTACCTCAATGAAAAATTCTGCTCATAGCAAGTTGTTTAGCCGTCCGGAATGCGGGAGCTTCCATATCACGGCGTGGCCTTTGTGTTTCGAAAAAGTCTAGGCGGCAGCGCTATGGTTTTGCAACCTGTGTGCGCGAACTCTCCATGTTTGGTTTGTGATGCTTGACTCTCCTCGGACCTAGAAGGGCGCTGGATAGACCTGTCACGATAAGTAGTACAAAAAGAGAACGTTCATTTCGCGCGCCACGATTGAATGTGTCGGACGAAATGGCGACGACTAAAGGCAGCGAACCTCGAACATCGCATCTCTGGTTGGGAGCCAAAAGAATTTTGCACAGTTTCAGAAAATTATGCCTATATTGACTATGACCGGACGCGGTGCAGGTGCAGCCAAGACGCTGCCATGACGCCCGAGCGCTGTGCTCGCTGAAGGTCTTGAACCTGAAGCGATCACAGTGATTGGAACAAACGTGACTACTCAATACATGCAGAATGCCCCAGGCAACCTTGCGGTTGTCGTGGGAAACATGGACCCGAAGGCCGCTGATATTTTCTTTCGAGATAATCGGCTTATTCAATCTCTCATCCGGCGTCATGTCGGCGAGAGACTCCCCGAGGACGTTTACGACCAGATTTATGCTGAGGTGTGTATTCAACTCCTCCAAGCGAAACCGGGTTCATATAATCCCGACTTCGCACCGTCCACGTATCTCGTGAATGTCGTGAGGGAGGCCCGGCGCGTAGTTCTCGCCGAACAGCCGTTGATTTATCGACCGCGATCAGCGCCCAGGGACATCCGGTTTGGTTTTGATGAATATATCGACGAGATGGACGAGCACGATGGTGCCCCTAACATTGGCACACGGTCCTCAGACGTCGAAAACCGTATCGATGCGGAGCGGCTGCTGGAGGCCGCCCCGGGACTACTTCGGGATCTCTTGATTGAGGTTCACTGGAACGGCGCGTCCTTCAAAGAAGCATGCGAAGAAGTTGGCGTCGAAAGAACGCGCGCATATCGCGCAATTGGAGCCTTCAAGCAGAAGATGAACTAACGTTGTTCCCGACGGCTCCGTCTTCGAGGGGCAGTACAAACTGCCCCTCACCATCCGTTGCGAGTTCATCAGATACGGAATGAGGACCAAGAGGACCAAGCCGCTCCGCCAGGTCACCGCGCCCTACACGCCCGACTAGCCAACGGCGGATCCAGGCTCTGGATAGGTCCGATACCGAGTTGTTCGCGTTGAGTTTGCAACCATACAAAATGCGTGGCGTCGCATGGGCTAAGACTCTGTCGCTCTCGATGCCCAGAGCCTCCAAGCCTTCCCGAATCTGCCGCATCCGGGGGTTCGTGCCTTCTCCAAAGCGGCTGTTGATCCTCCTCGCTCCATGAAAGTCGACGCTCGCATCGCGTAGGCACTCAACCGTGGCGTTGGTTAGATGGACGGAGCCGAAACCCCTTGTTTTTCCGATCTTTTGCCAAGCGATGTCATCGGAAAGCTCTGGATGTTCGGCGCTTTTGAGATTCAGGCGACTATACTGCGAGCTGCCAGCATTGCCGTAGAGGCTCGACGTAGTGAGGTAACGCAGTTCGGCATCCTTGATGACCGGTCTTCCAGCCATCTGGCTGGCGATGATGCTGGCCTGGCCGCCATATCGCTTTCGATAGGCTTCCTGCACCTCCCGGCTTGTCAAAAGCAGCGCAACCAGTTTTCCACCGATCAACTGGTTGTACGGAGGGACTGCACCACAAATGGCGACATCCATGAGTTGCGAAGATACCGCCACCTTAAGCTGTTCGCGGGCAATCGTCGTGAGCGTCCGCTCTCCTTCTCGCTTCGACAGAAAGTCCAAAAGAGCCTGACGGGATGGTTTTCCGTCGTTGAAAGCGTTCAAAGCCCGGCGGGCGTCCAATAGCGAGACCAGCACCTCAGCCCTTTTCTTGACAAATAAGGGATCAGAGGAGGCTTCAACCCAGTCCGTATCCGGTAGAGCCTCTTTTACGGCACCACGCGTGAGGTAGTTGCTTTCTACGCCCGCGTGAACCTCTTCGAGGATCCTGGTTCTCAAAGCATCGGCGCCAGCTGCACGGCGCTCGAGCAATATGATGTCATCCTTGCTTGGTTCAGCCAAAGCGCTCTTTGAGATCAGGTCATCATGTCGAACATCAGAGATAGCGCGGTCGAGAACCTCAAATGCGTTGTCGCACCAATCTTCAACCGACAAGATTTCGTCTTCCAGCTCTGATCGCCATGACGCCGCAGACCATCCAAACCATGCATCCCTTTGCAAAAGCCGCATTACGGGACTCGCCAAGAGAGCGATGCCGATGATGGGTCGGTTGGGTCGCGCCTTGTTTCGAATGATGATTGGCATGGTCCGACCGGGTGTGGGGCGATATTCGAGCGACCATGTATGTCGAAAGTATCGCCAGATATCGAGGCTGTTCAGCCCGGTCACCTCATCGACCACGTCGCGTGCACAAACCATGATCTCTGGGTCAATGACATCCCTCAGGCCTTCAACCGTGTGCGGATATGACTGAAATTCGCGCAGAAGATGCGAGCCCGTATCAACAAGGCTGAGAACACCGCCTCGCTCCATTGCACTCAGGAAGCTCCGGACACTTGGCTCCTGCACCTGCTTGTCGCGGCCTTTCCGGAGAGAGCGCCGCAACCTTTCTTTATGTCTGCTTGGGTCGAACTCGACATCTGTCCGCAGTTCCGATGGGATAACGTAGATTGCGCCCTTTTCGACTGTGACAAGCCAATCCTGATCCATCAGGTCTGCGAGGATGAGCGCGACCGCGCACACTCTGCGCATCTGACGCGTTGAACGCCATTTCCGATCTAGAGACCGAAGCTGTTGGGAAAGATCGTTTGGGCAAGCGCGCGTCCAATGCGCAATGTAGGACTGCACAATTTCCTTTTCCCATCGGTTTAGCGCCATGCCGAGGGGTTCGAACTCTTTTCCTACCTCAATCTTTCGGCCTGTGTTGTGTTGGTCCGCAGTCATGCGCCCTGCTCTGCTGTATCGAGAGTTTCGACAATGCTGCTGGGATCGAAGTAACGCTCAGTCATGACGGTGCATGCTGCCTCTAGCCGTTCCGACCATTTCACAATTTCTGCGCGGTAGAAGGCAGCATTTTCTTTGGAACCCAACGCAATGCGTTCTGCAATGACAAAAAGTGTCAGTTCCCACGCACGTCGGGTTTGCGGAGCCGCCTCAGTGTGAAAATAGACTGTTTCGTACCAAGGATGGCTCGTGTTCAGCCACAGCATAGTTGTGGCCCCAAAACTCTCAACTGAGAAGAACGGGTCTCCTGGCACGGCACGGTGACCCAATTTGTAGGATTTGCCTTCCAGCGATGTTTTAAGAGTTGAAAGGGCGACATCGAATGGCACAACGCCCTGCGCGTCCTGCCGTTTGGCCTCTTTGAAAAGATCGCTGTCATCCTGGCGTGAAACCAGTCGTTCGAGGTCGCCTGGAGGGAGGTCGCGTTTCACGTCCTCCATCACCTGTTCTGAGTGTAGCTGGCCGTCGACAGACTCTTCTTTGAGGGTCGCTTCCTGCTGGTTCTCTTTGTAGAGGCGTCGCAGTTGCGCGATGCTTTGTTCGACACCAGCCTCTCGTAAATGGTTCCACATGCGTTCCGAGAGATCGACGCGTTGCTTGGACGTGTTGACCGCGAATTCATCGTCAAGCGTCGCGGGGAAGTCTATCTCCACCCGGACATGCCGGTCATTGTTCTGAAAGCTCGTCCAAGGTGTTGAGTTCTTGACCTCTATGACGCGACCATTTCGGCAAACAATCACGCCATTATAGTCCCGCATTACGTGGAAACGGGGGCTCAGGTTGGCTGACGATGTGCCTTTTTTCGACTTGTCAATGAGTTGAAACCCATAAGGCAAGTAGGACAGGCGTACATGGATGGTGCCGCCGGCAGAACCGTCCTCCTTAGGCTTCACCTTCACATCGATAGGCGGGATGGGGACCGCGCGATCCTCATCAAAGTCGTACCAACGACAACCGGGTGTAAGGAAGAGTGGATCAATAGGCTCTACGACGCGCTCGTTGACCGTGATTTGGCAACGTTCAGAGATTTTGTGGTAGATCACACCGAACTGCGTCAGGAGCACGTCTACAAGCTTTGACGTGGTGCGACGGTCGATCTTATCTAATTTGTCTATGAGGACGACAGTGCCGGCAAAAGTGTCGGGATCTGAGTGCTTTCCAATGGCTTCCAGCACAAAGTCCGGCAGCTTGGCCTTGATCGCTTTCGGAACAACGATCAAACCGTGCTCGTTTGTGTATTTTCCTTCCGCGATCTCATCCAAATCGACAGTGACCGAAGACCACCCGGCACCAACGGGACGCGAAAAGACCGTGAAGGATCGCCCTTGTGATACACATGCGCTGGGGAGACCGTAGCCAAATCTCCCAAAGCCATTGCGATCGTTTTCCCGGTGTGTTCCACCCCAAAGCACCGCCGCGCGGAGCATCCTTGGGCTCATCCCGTGGCCATTGTCGATGACTGCAAGTCGCGCAGGCTTCTTGTCTGATCGATCGTAGCCGAACACGATATCGGCGCGTGTGGCACCAGCTTGTTCAGAATTATCAATCAGTTCGCAGAGCGCAGTGGCGGTACTCTTATAGCCTATCTCGCGCATCCCGCGCACGAAGGCAGCTCCAACAGCCAATGAAAACGGGAATTTTTCTTTGGAGAGCGTATCAACATACGCCTCCTGGGCGGCGAAGCCCGGAGATGAGTTTGTCATGTCTTACCCTTGCCTTAGTGCAGCGACCATTGCGCCGCGGGCGTGAAGGTTGAAATCGGACGGAGTCCATTCACAGTATCGGCAATAAAGATTCGATCTGTGCAGGTGTTGTGTAATCGGCTAAAGGAGGGATGGCAAACGGGGAGAAATTATGCAGACCATCTTCTGTGTCTACGAAACGGAGGAACGCTTCCCCAGATTCGTGCGGTCAGCACCCGATGCCGATGCCGCCTTCCAGGACATTCTGGCAAACGCATTGGACTGTCACGAAGATGACCTGTCTGCCTGGGTGGCGTCACGTATTGCGGACGAAAAGCGCATTGCGCGGTACGATCTTCAAGTCGATGTAGCAGACACTGATGTGCAGTTTTTTCTCGGATATTGGGAAGGCCAGTTCGCTGACCTTGTGAGTGCTGGGGCGGCCGAGGATGACTCAATGGACGAAGATGAACTTGCTTCGGCCCGGCGTGTCTTGGAGGCAATTGAACAGCGAGAAGGCCAGACCTAGCCAGGTCTGGCCTTCGTTTTGTCAGCGTTTCGCGGCCTCAGGCTGCGTTCTCGTCCGGTTCTCCATCGGGTTCCAGATTCTCGTCGGGATCCTCTGTATCGGCGATACCGTTTTCCAGGATCGTCAGAGCATTTCTCAAGAACGGCGACCATTTGTCGATGCGTTGAGCGCTGTAGAACAACTCGAGCATTTCCTCCGCCTCCAACTCTGACTGTGACAGCATGAGAAGCAATAGATCGATCGTGTCCCGAGCCCTTTCACCGCCGAAGTTCTGAACCAACTGGCTATACACGTGAGTGTAGAAGGGATGGGTGGTATTGATTTTGGCCACTACTTGCCCGTTGTGCCCATACTCAGGCATATAGAATGGACCGTTCGGGTCTTCAGCAAATGCCACACGATAAGGCCGACGGCGGCGTTCTTCCTTCATGGCTTCTTCGATTTCAGAGGCCTGTTTCTGTGTCTCTTTTGCGCGCCGCGCAACTTCGATCTTGGTGACTTCGTCGACGGTTTCTTGCTTGGTATCCGGAACTGCCGGCGGTCGGCCGCTCACAACGTTAGCAGCTGCTGCGGCTAATTCACCTGTGGTTGGCTTGCTCTCTCGTGCCTTGTCGGCCTCCATGGCTTTTTCTGTTTGCTTTTTCCGACGCGCTTTTGACTGCCAGTTGTTTTCACGCATAAGGGCATCATCAACCCCTTCCTGTGACAGAATGCGCCAAACATCTTCCAGTGGCCTTACCGTCTGTTTGTCGTTCGTGATCCCGAAGACGTCATCAAGGCTTGGTTCAAAGCTAACCTCGATGCCCCAGTGATAGGCATAGCCCTGCAACAAAGGCCAAGTGCCCAGACCAGATGCCTGATCTTTTGCCGACCTCGGGAAAGCATCAAGAGTTTCGATCTCGCGGCCCGCGCGTACGAAACACATGCCTCGACGAGACTTTCGGATTTCAAAGCGGCGGTTGGCGTCGGTCAGCCCTTTCTTCTTCTTGGCCTTCGATTCTGCAAAACCAACTGGCAGTCTGACGACACGGATGTGGGCAACGCCTGTCGCGATTGTTTTTTCGCCCTCAACATCCAAATCGTCGTCTTTTTCCGGCTTCGACAAATGCCGACCACCCGTCTCTTCGTCGATGAAGTAGCGGAGGGGCAGCGATTTTTCGAATGTTACGGTCGCACCACCTTCATCTTCGGGCACGAAATACTTCATGCCAGGTGACGTGAAGAGAGGATCCACGGCTTCCACCTCTGTCCCATCAACCGTCAACGTGAAGTTCTTCAGGTGATTGCGGTAAGTCGATCCAAAGTCATCGATGAGAAGGCTCTTTAGATCCGGCGCCATTCTATATGTCAGTCGATCTGGCTTATCCCAAACAACGACAGTCCCCGATTCAAACGTTCGATTCTGGCGGTTAAGTGCATCACTCACAAAGCCGGGAAGTTCGCCTTCCGTCGGCTCGGGAATGGACTGCAACCCATGCTCGTCAAAAGCGTCGAGGTCAAGCTCAACCACCGTGATCGGTTCGCTCGGGTCCGTACGCGTGTAAACTGCAACTTTCGTCGTTTGGTTGATCGAGGCATTTGGCAACCCGAACCCGAATTTTCCGATGAAGTCATGGTCGTCGAAGTGTGTGCCCCCACCCCAACTCAAGGCATAGCGCGCCATAAGTGGGAGCATACCGGAGCCGTCATCGACGAAAGCGACCGCTGACACGGCATTCTTTCGGTCATGCTTCTTTAGGTGCCTTTGATCCGGCCGGCGAAGAACCACATCGACATGTTTTGCACCTGCTTCAAGGGCGTTGTCGACGATCTCTCGTGCGGCGGCGGCGGTATTCTTGTACCCGTTCTGCCGCTGCGACTGCAGCGCTTGTTTCGTGTTGAAAAGGGGGAACTGGTAGTTGTCCGGAAGGCGATCCAGGTATTTCTGCTGGCGCTTGATTTCGGAATTTTGCGATTTAGTCATGTTCGTATCTCCTTGTCTTGGCCGTACATCACGGCTGGCGAACACTTCCAGTATCGGTCGAGATTTGCCGTTCTGTGCAAAAAAGAATCTGGGGAAGCCTTTTTTCGGGTTCTTGAGTACGCCGCGCCCATGGCGCTTGCCAGGCTCTAGGCTGCGCCCGAAGCCGCGTGAACACGTCTTCGCCCATTCGGGTCACAATCCTTCGCGCGGTTGAAAGTGAAATTGCAGTGCCGCTGCAATTGCTGGATTCGGTAGTCATCGGAACTTCCGCTTCGCTCAAGTCCCGCTGGCCGGAAACAACATACCTGACCGCCTGCCATCCGCCCGGCGGATCGAACAGGGGCTCTGGTGTCGCGCTTGAGCGCGCCAGCCTCTGCGGAGAAATCCGGCTCCTCCCGCAAGAATGCGGGTCCCTCCTGATTTCACCGCTCCGGCCCCCTGTGTCGATCCACCGTTCGGCCGCAGGTCGGGCTGCGCCCTCTCCTGCTCTGTCCAGCCGAAAAGCACGGGGGCTTTTCAGGCTGACAGATCAGCCGAGGCCTCCGCCACTGGCGGAAGCGGGGCCAAGGCCGCAAGGCATCACAAGAGAGCACCGCGCCGCTCCAACCACGAAAGGAGCAGGCCATGGGCCTCGATCAATACGCATATGTCAAAACACCCGAGAGCGGAGACGAAGGAGAAAGCGCCAAGTTCGTTTGGCGCAAGCATTCGAAACTGCAAACCTTCATGGAAAAGCTCTACGAACAACGCACGGGATTGCTTCCCAACAATCTCAACTGTGGCGAACTCCAACTGAAGCCATGCGACATTGACGCGCTGGAAAAAGCGGTCAAAGGCCGAAAGCTGCCGCGATGTGAAGGCGGCTTCTTTTATGGCCACCAGATGCAAGACGAACAGGCCGCCGAATACCGAGACTATGACCTCGAGTTCTGTGCGTGGGCGCGCGCCGAATTGGAGCGCGGAGCGACCGTCATCTACTCCTGTTGGTGGTGATGCCGTCGGGGCCAGAGCCTCAAGCGTTCCGGTCCCCCTCCCCTACCCCATTCACAAAACCAACGGCCAAGTGCCTGTGCCGCGCTCCGAGCGGGCCTGACATCCATCCGAAAGGGCAAACCAATGACAAAGCAACAGACCATCCAAACCGACGCCGCCAGTGACGTGATCCTGCAATTCCCATTGGAGATGCTCTACATTTCCGACCTGAACCCGCGCAAAGCCGTTTCTGAGGCCCACATCGAAAGCTTGGCCTCCAGCATCGAGCGCTTCGGCCTCATCCATAATCTCGCAGGCCTCATGGACGAAGACGGCAAGGTTGGGATCGTCGCGGGCGGGTGTCGTCTTCGAGCCATCCAGATGATCGCGGGGCGGTCCAAGACCCATCCCTTCACCACGGTTCCCGTCAAACTGGCGACAGATGCCGCCGAGGCCGAGGATTGGGCGAGCGCCGAGAACGCCGCCCGCGAGGACATGACTCCGGCGGACGAAATTCGCGCTTTCGGGCGCATGAAATCACGCGGGGCCACCGTGCCGGAAATCGCCCTCGCCTTTGTCGTCACCGAAGCCCGCGTCTACCAACGACTGGCGCTTGCCAGTTTGCCCGAGCAGGTACTCGACGCGCTGGCCGCAGGAGAAATCAGTCTCGGCACCGCCAAGGCCTTCACCCTCTCTGACGATGAAGCGCTCACCCTGAGCCTTCTGGAGCAAGTTAAAGGACAGGCCGTTTCTGAGTCCGCAATCAAGAACGCGCTGCACCCCGATGCCATCAAGGCCACGGACCGCCGCGCCAAGTTTGTGGGCATCGAGGCCTATCAAGCCGAGGGTGGCACGGTCACGCGCGATCTCTTTTCCGACGAGGTCTTCCTCGCCTCCCCTGCCCTTCTGGAACGGCTCTTCATCGAGAAGTTGGACGCTGCTCGGGCCGATCTGGTCGAGACCCAAGGCTGGGCATGGGCCGAGGCCCGTCCCGAGGCCTGGCTCAACTACTACGAGTTGGACCAAATGAAGCTGGCCCGCCTCTACCCCGTCGAGGGCGATCTGACCGAAGAGGAAGCCGAGAAATATGACGAACTCGCTGAACTCGCCAACAGTGACGCTTTGGACGAAGACGGCGAAGCCAGATTGTCCGAACTGCAGGCCATTCTCGACGGTGACTATTCCGAGGATCAGAAGGTCCACACAGGCTGCATCATCCTCGTGAATGGGTCGGGCAAGGTAGAGATGACAGCCGGTCTGGTCCGCCCCGAAGACAAGAAAGCGGCCATTGAGGCCGGTGTTCTGCAAGCGCCACAGACAACCAAGTCTGACACCCCGAAATCCCCCTACTCGCAAAAGCTGGTGGCCGACATGCAGGCGATCCGGCTGGCCTCAGTGCAGACCGCCCTTCTCGCCAAACCCGAACTGGTTCTGGACTTGCTGGGCTTTGGTCTCTCGGAGGCATCGGGCAGCTTCGAGAGTGTCTTCGGTATTCGGTTGGACCGCCCGAACAACGCACCAAGCGTCGAGGATGGGTTCGCCCGAGAGCCACGCCTTGAGCATGGGATTGATGGCAGCGAATACTGGCAGAACGGCACTCGTGTGGAAGACCTGCCCGAGGCTTTCACCGCCTTCCGCAAGACCGGCAAGAAAGCCCGCAATGCCACGATCACCGAGGCGATCGTCCGCACCCTGCCCTATCGGGCTGGCGGCTCGGAGTTCTTCGGCCCGATCGCGGACGAGGCCGGGGCCGATATCCGAAAGCACTGGACGCCTACGGCAGAGAATTTCTTCTCGCGCGTTTCAGCAGGTCATCTGGTCGATCTGCTTTGCGAGTTCCTCGACTGTGATGCCCGCGACGAACGTGTCACCGCATTCGCCAAGCTTAAGAAGGCGGAAAAGGCCGAGAAGATGGAAAAGCTCGTGAGTGATCCAACCACCCAGAAGCTCATGGGCCTGACGACCGATCAAAAAGCCAAACTCGACAAATGGGTGCCCGACTGCACCTGACGGCTCCTTCGTGGGGAGACCCAACTGGCCCCGCTTCGGCGGGGCTTCTTTTGTTTGAGTTAGCGTCAAGACGCGAAGCCTGGAAAATTGTCCGGCGGCGGGGCAGAAGGACAAGCCCCCTGCCCCGCCGCCGGACCGGCGCTGTCCGCGCAGGAGCACCGCCTGGGCGGCGCGATTTGACTTAAATTCCTAGTCAGGACTTCACAGAGTTGTTCCACTGTCAGGCGTAACTATATGAAAAATTGAGAAATTGATTGGATTCGGCTATGAAGCAAATATCGCGAGAGGAACTCTATGAACTCGTCTGGCGCAAACCAATGACAAAGCTTGCGGAGGAATTTGGCCTGTCAGATCAGGGCCTTTCCAAAATTTGCGCGCGCCATGCGATTCCTAGGCCACCGCGGGGGTATTGGGCAAAGCTGGAAGCGGGCAAGGAAGTTCAGAAACACGAGTTTCCTTCCTGCCCTGCGGGAACGGCCAGCATCATCCGGTTCCCGCAAAGCGGCCAATTCCAAAGAAAGTCTCGCGAAAGCGCGAAACGTGTTGAGGAGGTCGCGGTGAATGTCGCCAAAATCTCGATACCGGGGACGTTGCGCAATCTCCATCCGATTGTTGCAGCTTGGGTGGACGAACATCGAAAGGAACAAGTTGAACGGCGCGCTCGATTTCGTGCTCGCCAGCCGGATGATCTTTGGTGGGGTGAAGAAACACTGGCCGATCTGACCGAACGGGATCTGTATCGTTTCCGGGTCACCAGCGCGCTCCTGAAAGGGTTTGAGGCCCAGGGAGGTCGCGCGCTTGAAGGCAGTATTCGCGGCAAATTCAGGTTGGAGGCTTCAGGAGAAAAGTTCGAAATCGCTGTTGTCGAAAAGATGTACCAGTTTCATGGAAAGCCGTCCGATGAGCCGAAGGGCTGGACGGCCTTTCCATATCACCACAACAGCGCCCTGGCCCCTACAGGGTTCCTGCGCTTCACGATCACGACCTACCTTGGAACGGGTGTGAAGAAAGAATGGGTCGAAACGAGTAAGCTCAATGGCGAGGATTTACTTCCAACGGTGATTGCGGGGTTCTTGCTGGCAGGGCCAGCCTTGGCCGCACGACGCGAGGAGTTTGCGGAGCGAGACCGTCGCATTGAGGCGCAGCGGGTCGCAGAGGAAGAGCGCCGTCATCTGGCTCAGCTTGAGCAGGAGAAATGGCGTCTGTTTCGGGACCGGGCGAAGGACTGGGAGGAGGCGCAAAGGCTTCGATCCTTTCTCGCCGCACTTGAAGCGAACCCTCATAGCCTGGTTGAGGAGATTGACGGGATGCCAGCCGCTGACTGGTTGAAATGGGCACATCGCAAGGTCGAAGAACTCGACCCGTTGGTCTGATCCGTTGGCCGCCGCTTGATGTCAGATATTGGCGTCGGTCTATGCTGAGTGACGCAGTCGCACAGACCTTTCATTGGTGTTGCTTAGAATGCTGGTCGCAGGTCCTGCCAAAACCACAAAGGGCGGTTCTCAGAATTCTCCCCTGCCCTACCGTGCATTCCTCGCGGAACAGAATTCTGGTCCCCCGCCCCTCTCCGCTTCGCTTCGCCTTCGGTGTGGTTTTGGTCATGGTCCCTGCCCTCGGACCATCATCGCAACACCATAGAAAGGAACCTGGCGATGACCACCAACTGCATTCACTTCGACAGCTCCGATATCGAAAACGCCAAAGGCAGCGGTTCGATCTCTACCCTGACATTCGACATCGACATCACCGTTGAGCCCATCTCAAGCGACAATCCAATGGCCCCTACGCACCGTGTCCTTGGGCGCTCTCCCCGTGGTCGCCTGGTCGAATGTGGCGGGATCTGGAAGAAGCAGAATCGCGATACCGGCGCCGACTATTTCACGCTGACGATCCGGGATTTCGGCTTCAACGCCAATCTCGGCAAGGCCGCAAATCAGGATGATGACACGCTTCAGGCTGTCATTCCTTGGGGCCCGAAGGAAGCCCAATAAAACCTGCACCGGGCCATTTCTCGGCCCGGTGCACCCATTCCTCCGGCGCTGTTAACAGCTGTTAACTCGCCGATGCAGTATCGCTTCCCTAGTAGCCCGTTGGTTAGATAGCACAAATTGTGGAAAAATCCTTGACTTAGAAGGGTGAATCACTGCCTTTAGAGTCAAGTTGCGCAAATAAGCGCGTTCGAGCAGAGAAATTGCAACTATGTTTCAGACGGCACCCATCGAAGCGGCCTCTCAATCCGAACTTACAAGCCAGATGGCGGCGCGTCTACACACCGCGCTCACCACGCATCTTCAGCAGGCTTATGCGCCAGACCAGCGCAAAAGTTTGAGACTATTCAGCGCAACAGAGACTGCTGAGCTCCTCGGCGTGACGGGTCAGTTCTTGCGCAAATGCCACAGCGAAGGGTCCCTGCCCGAACCCGAAGTCATCAAGAATGGGCGCCGATTCTATTCCGGTGAAGAGATTCTGCAAGCGCGCCACCTATTGGAAGCAAGCTCTCGCAAACCTGGAAAGTACCTTCCTGGGCGTCGCGAGGGTGACAAGCTTCAGGTCATTCAACTGATGAACTTCAAAGGTGGTTCCGCCAAATCCACTTCCGCCATCCACCTTTGCCACTACCTTGCTTTGAGCGGCTATAGGGTCCTGGCGATTGACCTGGACCCGCAAGGTAGCCTCACGGGTTTCTGCGGAATTCAGACGGAACTGGAATTTGAAGGCGCGTCAATTTATGACGCGCTCCGCTACGAGGATCCCGTGCCCATGTCGGAGGCCATTGTGGAAACCTACTTCCCGGGTCTCCACCTCGCGCCGGCCCGTCTCGTGCTGAGCGAATTCGAAACTGAGACCGCAGTCAATGCGGGCCGCGGCGTTGCTTTCTTTGAGAAGCTCAGCAAAGCGATTCAGTCCGTTGAGAGCAATTACGATGTGGTGGTCATCGACAGCCCACCAGCACTTGGGTTTCTAACCTTGACGGGCCTATATGCGGCCACCTCCGTCATTGTGCCGATGACACCGAGCATGCTTGACCTGGCTTCCACACAGCAATTTGTCGAGATGACCTCCGCCTATTTGGGCGTGATCGAGGACACAGGCGTCAAACTGGACCATGATTTCTTTTCCTTCCTCATAACGCGCGATGACCCGAGCGATATTCCAAGTCAGCAGATCGTGAGTCTGATGCGTGCATTGTTCCAGGACCGCGTGGTTGGTGCGACGGGCCTGCGCAGTACAGCTATTGGCGACGCATCGATGCTCAAGATGTCGATCTACGAGGTCGCGCGGTCCGAGATGACACGGTCGACCTACGATCGCGCTAAAAACAGCATGGATGCGGTTGGTGCTGAGATCGCAGGAATGCTTCAACAGGCATGGGGGCGGTAATCATGGCAATGGGAAAAAACAAAACCGGCATCATGGCCGCGATTACCGCAGCAACTGAAGCCGCGAGAGACAGTGGCTCAGAACGGGCGCATCGGACCTTGCCCAAAGGGACCATTGGGTCTGTTCGCGCAGGTCTCGGCGGTATTCAGGATATCGATACAAACCTCATCCTGGCATGGGGTCCAAAGGACCGGCTCGATATCGAGTTAACAGCTGTTAACAGCGCGGAGCCGCATGAATCGATCCAAGACCTGGCATCCAGTATTGCCGAGGCCGGACAGCAAGTGCCCGTTCTTCTTCGGCCGTCTAAGGATCGCGATGGGCATTTCGAGGTGATCTACGGTCAGCGACGGATACTTGCTTGTCGGCAGCTTGGTATCCCGGTGCGGGCTCTGATCCGGACGCTCGACGATACAGACGCCCTGATGGCAAAAGGGCTCGAAAACGCTGGCCGCGCGGAACTGAGCTACTATGAACGTGTTCGTTTTGCGCAAGCGATCCTGGAGCAGGGATACTCCCGCGCAGAAGTTTGCCAGGCCTTGGCGATCAGCAAGAACACGCTGTCTCAGCTTGAACGTATCAATCGCCTGGTTCCCAGCGCCGTCGGTGAGGCAATCGGCGCGGCTCCGGGGGCAGGGCGCCCGAAATGGACAACCCTCGCAACTGCGTTTGAAAAGGAGCAGCTGACCGAGCAAGCAGCCCTGGGAGTTCTTGGCCGATCCGGTGAGCTGGAATCCGACACCCGTCTGGAGCTTGTGCTCAAGGAGATCGGAAAACGCGGAAAGCAAGAACGGGCTGTTGAAGAGCGCTCGCCACTTCCTGGCGTTCAGATCAAGAGTGGAAAGTCGGGCCTCTCGGTGACCGTCAAGAGGGCAGGGGACAACACGAAATTCGCAAACTGGCTGGATCAGAATCTGGACCAGCTCATTCAGGATTCCTTCGAGCGGTTTCAATCAGAAAACCACGAAGGGTAGGGGCGGTTAACAGCTGTTAACCGCCGAAACGGAGGCAACGAGCAGAAAGGAGAACGGCACCCAAAAGAAAACCCTCGAAACCGAAGTCCCGAGGGCTGCTGCGCACAAGGCGCGATTTGTTTTGACACCACAATCCTAGCAGCCCGCGAATCGCTAAACAACGAAAAACGTCTTCGGGCGAACAGGTTTTCTGTGCCTGCATAGTAAAATGAAGAAATTCAATGATGCTCCGGATGGAGCGACTGGGACAGGCATGCCTCAGAACGGTGGAGGTATGTCCAATATCAACCAACCCTCGGGCTGGCGTAAGGCAACGGTTGGACTTGCTGTCTCTGAACAGCACGCACAGGTCGGCGAAAAGGCGGCTGTTCCCAAATCGCAGGCCTTTGTTGCCGTGAAGCGTGTTGGCGCACACATCGGCCTCAAGGCCGGAGACATGCTGCTTCTCGACACGCTCGGAGCCTTCACACAGGCCCAGGACTGGGAGGAGGGACAGCGTCCGATCGTCTGGGCCTCGAACGCCTATCTGATGGAGCAGACGGGCTTCTCGCTCTCTGCGCTCAAGCGCCATGCGCGGCGTCTGGCTGAAATTGGCGTGATCTCCTTCAAGGATAGCCCCAATGGCAAGCGGTGGGGCCACAGGGACGCTGACGGGCGCATCATCGAGGCTTATGGCTTCGATCTGTCGCCGCTGTCAGCGCGTGTCGAGGAATTCGAGCAGCTACAGGCCGAATTGCAGGCCGAGCGTGAGTTCTGTCAGCGCCTGAAGCGTCAGATCACGGTTGCACGCCGGATGATCCGCGCCCGGATCGAAGCGGCGTCTCACACGGCGCTGAGAGGGCCCTGGGAGCATCTTTCAAGACTATTCGAGGATCTCCTGGACCGTCTACCGCGTCGGAACACGGGTTCTGAGACGCTTGAGCGGCTCCTGGCTTGGTTCAGGGAACTTCAGGAGCGCGTCGAGGCGACCTACCTCAAGGCAGTTCGGGCGGATGAGGTTGTGGAAAACTTGGCTGAAGCCACCGAACAAGTCAGTGAAAAGACTCAAGAATTGAACCCCAGGGAGGTCAATTCTGAACCTCATATACCAATTACAACCCAACTTAATCCTGTAACCTGTAATCGCTCAGAAACTGAGCAAGCGGCGGGCGTGGTGCCCAATGCACCACCCGAAAACCAAGTGGATAGGGAGTTGGAAGATTGGGTTACTGAGGCCCGCAAGACACGAGGAGCAGCACTTGATTTGCCGACTGTGATGCAGGCTTGTCCAGAATTCGCGTCCTGGGCACGCAATATGGGCGGGTATCTGAAGGATTGGGGCGATCTTCATCGCGTTGCCGGGCAGTTGAGGCCGATGATCGGCGTGTCCGAGCATGCCTGGAACCTCGCGCAGGATCGGCTTGGGCCTCAAATCGCAACAGCGGCGCTGGTTCTGACCTTTGACAAGCATTGCGTCGGTGAAGTGGCGTCCCCAGGCGGATATCTGCGTGGTATTGTCCAGAAAGCCGGGGCAGGGGAGTTGCATCTCGAGCGCAGCTTCTATGGCAGGCTCAGTGGGCAGGCGGCATGACGATGGCGGTTTGCCGGTCGATTTCCGCAGATTTACTGAACAGTGAAGCTGCGGGATTTAGCAAATATGAGTCCGAGCTTTTCGAGGGCCCGTCTGTGAGCTCTGCCGTGGATTATGGGGGAGGGGATGCGGGTTGCACCCCTAATAACCCGGAGAAAAGTTCGCTTTAAGAGTTTTAGATCGGAGTTTCAGTCGGATTATGGTGTGGAACCTTGATTTATGTGAGGTGAGGCTATATACCGGAGAAAATTCCGGACTAAGGCTTTCAAGCCGGAAAAATATCCGGTGTAACCCTTGGAGAGTGTTGTGGGCTCGTTACAAGTTAAATCCGCTTTGTCGCAGCTCGGTCGTGATATCCAGACGGCGCGCAAAAGGCGCCGCATGTCGGTTGCGGATTTCTGTAGCCGGATTGGTGTCAGCGACAAGACTCTTGCAAAGCTTGAGCGGGGCGATGGTGGCGTCCGGCTTGAGACCTTTGCTATGGCGCTTCTGGCTCTGGGAATGCTGGAACGGTTGGCCGAGATCGCAGACCCATCTTCGGATTCCACCGGCATCGGACTGGATAGGGAGAAACTCCCGGAGCGCATCCGGCAGCGCGGTCCATCGGCATCCGCGCGGACCAGCAAGGGCACAAAGGCCACCCCAGCTAACTTAAAAGACACCGCAAAGGGGCCAGTCGTTTTTGATGATGATGAAGGGACAGCATTTTAATGCCTGAGGCTTTTGTTGTTCTAGGGGATGCCTGTATCCCCGTCGGTCGTTTGATTTTTGAAACTGATGGGCGCCGGTCTCATTCCACGTTCATCTATGATGAACGATGGCTCGAAAACCCGATAGGATTTGATCTCGCGCCGGACATGCCGCGCGGCCGCGCGCCTTTTCATTCTTCGTCTGAGGGGCGCGACAGCCGTCGTCGAGATGTCCTGGCGGGGCCCTTCACAGATACATCGCCTGATAGTTGGGGACGTAAACTCATTCGCCGGGTGCATGGCGAGGGAGCGACAGAGTTTGACTATCTGGTTGCCGCAGATGACAGGGCCCGCCAGGGGGCGTTGCGGTTTTTGAATGAAAAGGGTGATGTGTTCCACCCGGATCAGCCCCCTGTGCCACGCCTGGCAAATATTGAAGAGCTTCGTGCGATCGCAGCACGGTATGAGCGGGATCCGGATGGGGCTGAAGCCGAAGCGCGTGATCTTGTGGGTGCGGCAGGTTCACTTGGCGGTGCGCGCCCCAAAGCCAATGTCGAGGATGGCGATGACCTGTGGATCGCAAAGTTTACCTCGATTGATGATACATGGCCCGTCGAAAGGTTGGAAATTGCCACCCTCGCAATGGCGCGCGCGGTCGGTATTCGAACACCGGAGGCACGGCTTGAGTTGGCGGCGAGCAGGCACCCTGTCGGACTCATCAAGCGCTTTGATCGCCGCCAAGGTGGTCGTCTGCCATATATGTCGGCCCGTACCGCTTTGGGGAAAAGAGGTTCCGCCCATGGTTATTACACCGACATTGCAGATGCTCTTCGTCAAATGTCTGTTCTGCCTGACAGTGATATTCTGGAACTGTGGCGGCGTCTGTTGTTCACCGTGCTGATCACAAACACCGATGATCACCTGAAAAACCATGGATTGCTCTATGTGCGCGACAATCGATGGCGCCTGTCACCGATGTTTGACGTAAACCCGCAACCACGCAGGCAACCCACTTTGGAAACGGGGATCAGCGACATTCATGGCTTTGAGCCTTCCGTGGAAGCAGTTATCGAAGCCGCGCCTTTCTTTGATATCGAGCAAGCTGATGCCAAGGATATGGCCAGGGAAATGGCCAAAACGGTGAGCGAAATCTGGGGCGAAACGCTCCGCCAGCATGGTATTACCGGGGCCGCGCACAGAAGATGCGCACCAGCCTTTGAACATGAGAGGATGGAGACGGCTCTCGGACTGTAGTCTGACCCGGCTGCAACAAATTGATTGCTGCATTGACGAATGCCTGAGGGCAAAAGCCACTGAGGAACCCCACAAAACTGTGGCTTTGGCCAGGTTCACGCAGATCAGGTAAGGAGGACAATCTCAACATCGATGCAAGACGTTGGCAAAGTGGACTTGATAAGGCGTGCAACATATTTGTGCGAATGATGGGTGCCGAATTCTAGCCCCTTGAACCTCCTCCATCTCATCCCCGTGCGAGCAGGGGGATCGCGGGTCTGGCGGACGCCGCCACCCGCACAATGGTCTGCCCGCTCCATTCGCTGACGCTCCCGGGTTGACCATGCCCGGGTGGCTTGTTGCGTCCGCCATTTCCTCCCGCGTCCCGCACGGGGACGAGACAATGGAGGATCACATGGTAAAGCCTGATATCTACACTCGCATCACCGAAAAGATCATTGCCGATCTTGAGGCTGGCACTCGACCCTGGCACAAACCCTGGAGCGCCGAACACCTCGCCGGCCGAATTACCCGGCCCCTGCGCCACAACGGCATGGCCTATCGCGGCCTCAACATCATCCTGCTCTGGGCAGCCTCCGTCGCCCATGGCTACGCCGCGCCCACCTGGATGACCTATCGTCAGGCACTCGAGCTTGGTGGGCAGGTCCGCAAAGGCTCCAAGGGTCAACTCGTCATCTATGCCGACAAGCTCCGCAAGACCGAGACCGATGATGCGGGCCAAGACCACGAGATCGAGATCCCCTTCATTAAGGGGTACACGGTCTTCAACGTCGATCAGATCGAAGGACTGCCCGAGACCTACTACGCCGTGGCCGAGCAGATGCCCGAGACCGCCGAGCGTGATAACGCCGCCGAAGCATTCTTCGCTGCGACCGCCGCCGATATTCGCCATGGTGGCAATCAAGCCTTCTATGCGGTTGATCCCGACTACGTTCAGATGCCGCCCTTCGAGATCTTTGAATCCCCCGAGGCGTACTATTCAACACTTGGCCACGAGGTTTGCCATTGGACTCGTCACCCCAAGCGCCTTGACCGCAGCTTTGGTCGCAAATGCTGGGGCGACGAAGGTTATACACAAGAAGAGCTCGTCGCTGAGCTTGGAGCCGCGTTTCTTGCCGCTGACCTTGGTCTGTCGCCGGAACCGCGTGACGAGCACGCGTCCTACATTGCGCATTGGCTCGAAGTCCTTCGCAACGACAAGCGGTTCATCTTCCAGGCTGCTGCTTACGCGCAGAAGGCCGTTGATTACCTGCATGGGTTGCAGCCAAACACGGATGAGGTCGCCGCATAGGCGGCCTCAATTCGAGGTGGTTAGGCATCGTGTGGCGCACGGACTGCAAAAATTAGCAGCAATGATGTCCAACGTCGGCATGCGCAACGATGGAGTCACACCAATCTGGGCGCCCTGTCTGGGGGCGCAAGAACCAGCGCCCGTCAGTCAGGAGTTCTCTGACAGCATGATCGTCAGTCTGCATCTTCTTCCTCTGGGGGTCCATCCCAGACCTGCGCGGTCTCAGAGTCAAAGAAGCTGTAGTGGACGCCATCCCCTCCGAGCTTTTTGTATTTTGCCAGTTCGGCATCCAAAGCCGTAACTTTATTGTCGTTCGGCTGGAAGACACCGAAATAGACGTGCTTAGCCTTTGATCCGAAAATTGCATGATAAATATGGGCGTCGTTTGGATCTGCGCTGTGCCCGAACACGAAAACGGCGGCAGTGGTTTCCTGCAGTACGCGATAGCAATGGCGGAGATACTCGACAGAGTTGATCTTGCGCAGCTTCGATGTCGAAGTGCCCTCGGCTACATAAAGAGGAAGCCGCCCGTTGTTCGCAATCTCGTGCGTAATGTTCGCTATGACTCCATCGCCATCGTTCAGAGCTTTGTAGACATCTCCGACTCCGTCTTGAAAAAGGTGTAAACCGCCATGTAGGTTGAAAGTTCGGCAGTATGCACCTTCTTGGAAAGGGCCTTTGAAACGGCCATCGTCTACGTCTTCGCCAAGGCCAAACCCGTCAGTTAGCAGACTTTTTTCCAAATTCACCCAATAGAGCAGTAGGTCATAGTTTAACGTGAACACTCGTCCTTTGCTAAAGTGCTTCAGAAACGCTGCCGCGCTTTCATACTGGAATTCGAGGTCTTCCCTATGGGCGGGATGTGTCGCGTTGACGGCATTGACGAGGGCCTCCCTTACCTTTTGAGCGTCGGCTTCGAGTTCACTGGCGTGAGCTTCGTTGCCATAGGCCCGCTCGACAATGGATGCGTCCTCGAGAGCCCTGATAACCGCTTCGAAATCCACAGTGCCAAGTCGTTCAAACAGCGCTTTTACGGGGCTGCCGTCTTCTAGCTGGGCCTCCATCAGAAGGTTCGCGTAATTGAAATACTGCGCAGAGAAGCCGTTGCCGATCAGAAGAGCTTTATCTTCGCCTTTTGTGGCTTCTATCGCTTGTTGAAAGCTGATGATTTCAGGCATGTTGTTTAACCAATTTCTTAAACCGTAACGTGCGTTCAGGCACTATTTCATTGTTTTAGATGAACTTGGCTGAGCCCCAGCCGGAAGGCAACGGCCGAATTGAACTGACCGAATTTCCTGTTGAGAGCTTTCGTCTGTGTCAGCCCGATCCCGCCGTGTGTTTCGGCATAGGCGAAGGTGAGCTCTATGGCCTGAAGCAGACTGGACTGGTCCAGAACTGGGTCGTGGTCGGCAATGGGTCGAAGCTTGATCATGCCCCGCCATTTCAGGTTGCGCGTGGACATGTCATTCTGGTCGTTACAGCTTCGTCCAAGCCCAGGCGAAATCCATCGTGGACGTTTCCAATCCTTTTGCGGTCCGGCGTGATTGGCACGCAGCCCAGTCACCTCTGTTCTCCTTCGTTGTCTTCCTGATGCAATCTCCGTGACCTGGCCCGTCTGCCGGGCGCGGCTTTCAGCCACCCCCTTCAAGCAGAACTTTCCCCTGCGCGCTTCGCGCCCATTCCTCGCGCAGCAAAGTTCAGCCTGACAGCCGGTCCGGACGGTCACGGTCTCTCGTTTGCATCGAAAACGAAGGAGAACCGATATGACCAAGTACTACACCGTCACCACCCCCGACACCGGCAAGGATGGCAAAACCCGCTTCCACAAGGTGGGCGTCGCCTTCCCGCAGAACGAAGGCGCCAAGTCCTTCATGACCATCCAGCTCTTCGCAACCCCGGTGAATGGCGAGTTCGTCCTCTTCGAGCCTAAGCCCGACAGCGACGACGTCCAGGTCACCGAGTGACCCGGCCGGGGAGGGGCCTCGTGCCCCTCCCGCCAAACCTCTCCGACATCTCATACGAAGGACAGACACAATGGAACTTCTGCCTCAACCCATCCTCGACCAACTGGCCGCCAATGGCCGCGCCAACCAGACGCGCATCGAAGCTGGTGAGGACACCATCGACTTCGCGCCGGTGGTCAAGCTCTTCACACCAGACGGCGGCGCCACCTGGCTCCTCAGCGAAACGGACCCGGAGGATCCCGACATCGCATTCGGTCTTTGCGATCTCGGCCTTGGCTACCCGGAGCTGGGCTCGGTTCGGCTCAGCGTCCTAAAGGAACACCGTGGCCGTCTTGGCTTGCCGATCGAGCGGGACCTTCACTTCAAAGCCGAGGCATCGCTCAGCACCTATGCGGAACGCGCTCGCGAAGCCGGAGGGATCGTCACGTGAGCACCAACATTCGTCCCGAACATATCAGCGCCTTTGAGGCGCTGACTTCAGGAGACCACGACAATTTCGCGCTGTTCTCCTGCTTCCTTGATGGCGAACCAGCCGTGGCAATCGTCGCGGTGACGCCGCCTAATAGCGACGAGAGCGAGTATCAAATCACGCCGCTTTTTGTTGGTGTCACCGCGAGCATGGTTCTGACGGATCATGAAGGTACTGCCGCCTGACGGTCGCGCGCCGCATAGCATCCAGAAGAAGAGGCTGCCCATTTCTGGGCGGCCTTTTTCTGTTTCGTTCATGATCCCACGCGAACAAAGCTGAACGAAATTTTGGGCGGGGCCCAGACGAAAAAGAAGGCCTCATTGTTCCCCGACTGGTGTCGGTTTGAAGTGCATTGAATAGTCGTGCCTCTCTGCACTCTGTTGGTCGAGGTGTGCCAGAAACGGCAGGCAAAAAGATACAACAATCAATACGATATATTGCGCAAAATGATGTATTGATGTATAAGCGAAGTAGAAAAGGAAGACGTTGGCAGGATATGGCCAATGTTTGCACATTTTGTCTGAGGGGTCTGTCATGGGCGTTTCCCGCAAAGCTGAATGCTCCGCCGCACGCGAACGCGATTGCGAGCAATCGCTGCCTCGCGCGCGACTGCGCATGCATATTTTTCCTGGAAGCGGGAGAACGCCCTAGTGCCGAGGCCAGCGAAAAATCTGAAGCTTGAAGAGCGTATCGAAGTCGCGCGGCGCTTTGCGGCGGGCGAGAGCGCGAAGGAGCTGGCGGCGGCGTTTGGCATCTCTCCGCGCCACGTGAACCGGCTCGCGAAGGAGGAGGTGGGCGAGGGGCTCGCGGTACGCGATCCGAGCGAGACAGTGGCGTTCCGGGCTAGCCGATCCGAGCTGGAGGCCTTCGACGCGGAGTGGCGCGCGCGAGGCTATGCCAGCCGGTCACAGGCGCTCAACGCGGTGCTGCGCGGACGGTGCGGTTTCCTCGATGTCCCGCGTGATCTGGTCGCGGAGTTCTGTGCCGTGTGGCGTCAGGCGAAGGACGTGAGCGACGCAGGATTGGTGCTCGCCAAGGCGGTGCATCGCGGTCGGCTGGAGGTCTCTGAGGCGGACCGCGCGGTGCTGATTGAGCTCCTTGATCTGGCGCAGTCCATGAGCCGTGAGATAGGCCGGATGAAGGACGCGGCGCAGGCGCTGCGTCATCAGGAGTGGCCGCAAAAGGAAGAAGGGCAGGGGGCGGAGAGCGCGGTTCTCGAGGATGACCCACGCGAAACCGTGACAGGTTTGAGGCTCGTCAGGAATGGCTGATCCCCTCGCCCTCTACACCTCGGTCATGGGGCGGCTCTGGGAGGATGAGCGCATCCGGGGTCAGGCCGCAGCGCGGATCGACGCGCGGCTGGCGGGGCGTCGGCAGGGGCGGAGTTTCGCGCGTGTCGGATCCATGTCGGCGCGCAACGCGCTGAAGGCGGTCTCGGGTCAGAGTCGGGCGGCGGTGTTCAAAAGGATCCGGGCAGGGGGCTGCAAGACGCGTGCCTCGCTTGGGGCACAGATCTCCTACATCAACGACAAGGCGGTCTACACCTACTCGACGATGACCAACGTGCTGACCGATACGGCGGTGCTTTCCGAGGATCAGAAAGAGGAACTCGTCGAGGACTGGGCCGGCACCTGGCGCGGCTCGACCAAGCTCGGGTTCACCTCGCATATGCTGCTGTCCTTCCCGACCGACGTGACGGTCGATCAGGTTCGCGACATCGCGATGGACTGGACGGAGCATTTCTTCGAGAACGGCGAATACGGCGATCAGTGGGACTATGTCCTCGCGGTCCATGACGACCGGGCGCACAAGCACGCCCATATCATCCTGAACAATCGCGGCGTCGAAAAGGGCACCTGGTTCTCCTGTTGGGCCGAAGGCGTGATGTCGCCGCAGCTGATGCGCGAGAAGCAGGCCGAGATCGCGGAACGCTACGGCGTGATGCTCGACGCCACCACCCGGCTCGAGCGCGGCATCTTCGCGAAGCCCGCCGGAATCGAGGAGATCTACCGCGCCAAGGAAGAGGCCCGCCTGCCGCGCGAGATCGTCATGACGGCCCAGGAATCCGCAATCGCGCAGGCGCAGGTGGTGGGCTTCGCCAAGGACTACAAGAACCTCGCCGATCTGCTGGACCGGATGGACCAGCGCCACATGGCGCGCGCCGTACGCGGCATGGCGGAGGGGCTTGGTTCGGGCACGCCGTGGAACTTCACCGAAGGAGAGATAGACATGAAGGACATCAAGACCGTCGGTGATGCGATCGACTATTCCGAGCGCACGATCGAGGCGCTGAAGCTCAAGGCCGAGGAACTGGATCCGGCCGAGCGGGCCGCTTTTGAAGCCAAGGCCGCGCCGATCATCGCGGACCTTTCGCAGATGGTGCCGGATCCGGAACTGCGCGCGCGGTTCGGTAAGCAGCTCGAAGAACCCTATCCGCCGGGGGCGGGTAGCGATGTGCTGATCGCGGCACTTCAGGCAGGCAATGATGAGGGGCTGCGCGACGTGCTCGAGCGCGCCAAGGAGGTGGGCATGGACAGCGAGGAACTGGTGGCGCGCATCACGGCAGGCGGCACCCGCAACTACGGCATGGCGCAGGACTGGGTTGAGCGCGACATGAACGCGGTGCTGGCGAAGGACGGTCTCAGCGTGGAGACCGCGAGTGACGACCAACTCGATGCCGCGCTCGAAAAGGTTGATGGGGTGATGGATGCGCTGATGGAGCGGGCGAAGGAGATGGGCGTCGAAATCGGTCGGACCCTCGCGGACGAGGAGGAGGCGACGTTGTCCCTCATCGACGAAGATGACCGGACGCCCAATCCCTACCTGCAGGACCTCGCCGACATGTTGCGGGACGGCAAGCTCACCGAGGTCCAGGAAGAGGTGGTTGAGCGGACCCTGCAATCCGAGCTCTTCAAGGAATTGGGCGAGGAGGGCTTGGCCGAGCTTCGCCGCGGCAACTTCGAGGTTCTGGATGCGGCCCTTCCGAGCAAGCTCGACCAGATCACCGTCACACAGGAATTTCTCGAGATGACGTTTGAGGAGACCGGCGATCAGGTCTTCACCGACCGCGCTGCCGGATTGCAGCAGGACAAGGCGACGGAGGTCGCGCGGTTGCGCGGCCAGCAGGAGGCGCAGGAGCTGGGGCGCGATCTTGCCCGAAACAAAACACTAGACCGCGGTCTCGATGACGAGATGGAATTCTGAGGGGGATGACCACCATGACCAAGACACTTCCCCTCTGGGCCGCGCTCCTCTTCGGCGTGATCTGCGGCGCCGTCATCGGCACCATTGTCGCTGCCTTCTACCTGACCCTTGCCCTGAAAACCGGGTTTCAGAGTTTTGATATGCTGGCGCTCTGGAAAGCCAGCGCCGGCACCCGCATGGCGCATCCCGAGGCCTTCAAGGTGGGGTTTGGCGCTGTCGGCTTCGGGGCGATTGGTCTCGGATCCCTGGCGCTCGCCTGGACTTGGAAGAAGGAGCGGGACGACTACGGCTCGGCCCATTGGCAGACGAAGACAGAACTGAAGAAGAACGACATGCTTCAGGCCCCGGGCAAAGGCTTCGTCTGCGGCAAGCTTGGCGCGCCGACCTCGAAGGCGGAGTTCATCTCCTCGACTACCATCCCGCATGTGATGATGGTGGCCCCGACCCGCGCCGGTAAGGGTGTGGGCTTTGTGATCCCGAACCTCCTGAGCTTCGCGGGCTCGGTCGTGGTGCTCGACGTGAAGGGCGAGAACTTCGAGAAGACCGCGCGGCTCCGGGCGCTCAACGGCGATGAGGTTTATCGCTTCAGCCCCTTTGATTGGGCCAATGCCACGCATCGCTACAACCCGCTCGCCCGAATCGCCAAGGCCCCGACATTCGCGCAGCGTTTCACCGAGGTCTCGATCCTGGCCGACCTCTTCCTCGACAAGGACAACAAGCAGCTCGACACCTTCTCTGAGGCAGGCAAGTCGATCTTCGTTGCGGCCTGCCTGCTGGCGATCCAGCGTGGCACCCCGAACCTTGGCGAAGTGAACAAGATCGTTGCGGGCGGCGAATACAAGAACGCCCAGTACAAGACCTATGCCGACGAGGCCGAAGAAGACATCCTGCGCGAACTCTGGACCAATGCGGCCTCGGCCTCGTCGCGTCTCTTGACCTCGAACATCCAGGCGCTGATGACGGCCGGTCTCAAACAATGGGACAACCCGGCGGTACGCTCGGCCACCGAAGCGAGCGACTTCGATTTCTCGACCTTCCGCAAAACCCCGCAGTCGCTCTATATCGCGGTGTCCGAAGATCACATCGCGACGCTGGCGCCGCTCCTGCGCCTGATGTTCGCCGATCTCATCTCGTCGATCCGCCTAAACGAACCGGGCCCGGACGAGCCCTGGCCCGTCATGATGATGATTGACGAATTCCAGCAGATGGGGGCCATGCCCTATCTCGAACGCGCGATCCACTCCCTGGCGAGCTATGGCGGCCGAGTCGCGATGATCGCGCAGTCGCTGGCCTCGCTCGACCGCATCTACGGACCCGAGGGCCGCGAAAGTCTTGAGAATGGGGCAGGGCTCAAGCTCTACATTACGCCCCGCGACCAGCGCACGGTGAAGGAGGTTTCCGCAGCCGTCGGCAGCACCACCCGCGAGGCAGTGACCCGGATGTATGGACGCAACAAAGGCTTCCTCGGGGCGACCTCGACCTCAGCGCGTCTGGAAGAACGGCCGCTGCTTTCCGAGACCGAAGCGCGTCTGATGGACCCCGACGAGGTGATCATCCTCGCCTCGCCTCAGCATCCGATCAAGGCGAGCCGGATCAAGTATTACGATGATCCCTTCTTCAAGGACATGCTCGCCCGCCAGGAGGACCAGCCGTTCCCGTACCCACCGAGCGTGCAGGGCGTGGGTCCTTGGGGAGGCGACGGTGAAGACGAGGTCGGCGCAGACGAGCAGGCGAAACCAGCCGAACGCGCGCCTGTCCGGGATCGATCACAGCGCCGCGAGGCGCGTGCGATGAGCGTGAGGACGATGGAGGTTGGGCACTGGCAGCCAGAGCCAGAGACGCTCGAACGGGAAGCGGCGGTGCCGAAGGAGTGGGAAGCAGCGCTCGACCGGCAGGAGGATTTCATTGAGGAGTTGTTGGGTGGGTGATAGCGGATGCTTTGCGCAAAGCCCTCACCTGTCATTGATCTGATCAAATTTCCCGTCGCAGAGGGGCTTCATAGGGCGTCAAAATCGATTGGATCTCTTCAATGCGAGCCTTTGCAGCCAACCGTTCAGGGCAGTCAGGGAACAGTGACTCCATCAGTAACTCCATCTGCTGCAGGGCGGTGTCGCGGCCAATGCCCCCTTCATGCAGGCCGCAACGCAACCATAGGCCATCAATCATCGCCGATATCGCCAGAGCGATTTCTTCTGCCCTCTCCTGCTCGGTCAGTTGCTTTAGTGCATGCATCAGGTTCGAGTGCATCCGCTGGTGAATGGCCGTCTGTATCCTCTGGTAGCTCGGATTGTACGGGATTTCCGCGAGCAGCGACAACCAGGCGTGTGAGAGTTTGGGCGTGAAATACTGCCGCGAAAAATTAGCTTCGATCACTGAGTAGACCCTTTCCCAAGGCGTATTTGAGCGAATCATCAGCGCTCGTACATCTCGGGCCAAGTCGGCATTAGCGTAGCGTAAAGCCATTTCCAGTAGCCGGGCCTTGTTTCCGAAGTAGTGCAGGACGTTGGTCTTCGAGACGCCCGCACGCTTGGCGACCTTCTCCACGGTGGTTCCGGAAAGCCCTTCGTCACTAAGGACTTCGAAGGCTGCTTTGGAATACTCCTCGGTCCTTAGCCGCCACAGTTTCGTCCGCTTCATCTCGCTCTCCCAGAATTGCTCAAAGTAAATATTTTGTTGACTCGGGTGTCAAATAGTACCTATCAGACTATTAATAGACCATCGAGTCTATAAACTTGGGAGGACAAAATGAAAACATTCTCGATTTCAGCTGCCCTTGGCATTTCACTTCTGGGGGCGGGTTTGGCCGAAGCATCCTGTGAGAAAGTCCGGATGGCGGAGCCGGGCTGGACGGACCTGGCGCTCACTTCTGGTGTGGCATCCGTGCTGCTGAAGGGGCTGGGGTATGAGGCGGAAACAAAGGTGCTCGGCACCACGGTCACATACGAGGCGATGGTCAACGGCGATTTGGACCTGTTCCTGGGATATTGGGACCCTGCCATGGCAACCTATTTCGCACCCTATATCGAAGGCGATGCCATCGAGACGGTGAACCAGAACCTGGAAGGGGCGAAATACACTTTTGCCGTGCCGAAGTACGTGTATGAGGCGGGCGTTACCAGCTTTGCCGACCTCGCCGCGCATGCGGACAAGTTCGGCAGCCGCTTCTACGGCATCGAGCCCGGCTCAAACACGCAGATGATGGATATCATCGACACGAATGCCTTCGGGCTGGGCGGCTGGAACGTTGTAGAGAGCTCGGAACAAGGCATGCTGGCGCAGGTGCGCAGGGCCGTGTCGCGGGAGGATTGGGTCGTCTTTCTGGGCTGGGCGCCGCACCCGATGAATGTGGAATTTGACATCGAGTATCTGAGCGGCGGCGACGACTATTTCGGTCCGGACTTCGGGGCTGCGACCGTGCATACCCAGACCCGCGCGGGTTATTCCGGGGAATGCCCGAACATCGGGCGCCTGATCGCCCAGCTGGACTTTACCGTGCCGTTAGAAAGCGAAGGCATGGGTTACATCATCAACGATGGCGAAGATCCCGAAGAGGCGGCGCTGCGGCTGATCAAGCAGCACCCGGATATGCTGGATGGCTGGCTGGACGGAGTTGACACGCTTGCAGGCGGACCGGGCCTGCCCGCAGTCCGAGCCTATGCGGGGCTGGAGTGACCATCGTGCAGTGGCTCGTTCCTCACACCGCCAAGGCAAGCGGCCAGCCGGTGCAGCTCGGCTACTGGGAAGCCGGTGATCCGGCTGCCCATCCCGTTGTCCTCTTGGTCGGGCTAGGCATGCAGGCGATCGAGTGGCCCGCGGATTTTACCCGGCAGCTGTCGGAAACCCGCCGGGTCATCTGCATTGACAACCGCGATGCTGGAAAGTCGCCGCGCTGCGGTGAAGACAGCGAGCCGCTTGCTGCCGGGATCTGGATGCAGGGCGATACCGCGGCCGCCCAGGATTTGGCCCCGTATTCCCTTTTTGACATGCGGGATGATGTCCTGGCGCTGCTGGACCGCCTGCAGGTCGGCACCTTCGACATCATCGGGTTCTCCATGGGCGGCATGATCAGCCAGCTGGTTGCTGCCGCCGCGGGCCCGCGGGCTGGGCGCTTTGTGCAGCTGGCCAGCAACGACGGAACCGCCGAAGTCGATGGCGACGCGGATTCCAAGTGCCGGATGGCGCGTCTGTTCACCCGGCCTTCGGATCCGGAACTGATCCGGACATACCTGCTGGAAGACGCTTTGGCCTATGGCGCGGGCCGCCTCACCGACACGCCGGAGCTTCGGAGCGAAGTCAACGCTGCTTTCTCCGCGGGGTATTCTTGCGGCGGCGCAGCCCGCCACGCACTTGCGGTTCTGACCACACCGGACCGGCGGCCGCTGCTCAAGTTAATCCAAAGCCGGACATTGGTTCTGCACGGCGACCGCGACAGCTGCATTTCCCCGCAACGTGGCGAGGCAGCGGCCGCGCTGATCCCTGATGCGCGCTTCGAACTGCTGCCGGGCGTCGGGCATGTTCTGGATCCTATGATGTGCGATGCCGCCCTCAACTGGCTGGAGCCGACTGCAGGCACAAGGACAAGAATTGGAGAAAGCCATGGAGTGGCTTGAAACACATAAGATCCCGGTCGGCCATTGGGCAAAGCTGATGGTCGACTGGCTGACCGGCAACATGGCCTGGTTCTTTGACGGGCTGTCAGAGGTGATCGGAGCCATCGTCGCAGGCACCCTGTGGCTGCTGCAGATGCCGCATCCGCTGGTGCTGGTCGGCCTGGTTTCAGGGCTGGCCTGGTATTTGCACCGCTCTCTGGCCTTGACCGCCTTTGCAGTGCTGGGCCTCCTGCTGATCATCAACCAGGGCTACTGGACTGAGACGACCGAGACCCTGTCTCTTGTACTTGCGGCAACCGCAATGTCGATGACGGTCGGGGTTCCCATCGGGGTGCTGGCCGCCGGGCGGCCCTGGCTCTACCGGGTTTTGCAGCCGCTTCTGGACCTGATGCAGACGATCCCTACGTTTGTCTACCTGATCCCAGCGCTGGTGCTGTTCGGCCTTGGCGCGGTTCCGGCCCTGATCGCAACCGTCGTGTTTGCGGTTCCGGCGCCGATCCGGCTGACCTATCTCGGGATCTCCTCGACGCCGCCTGCACTGGTGGAAACGGCGGATGCCTTTGGCGCCACCCCGGCGATGGTGCTGTGGAAGGTGAAGCTGCCCTGGGCCATGCCTCAAATTCTGGCCGGGTTGACGCAGACCATCATGCTGTCGCTGTCGATGGTCGTTATTGCCGCGCTTGTCGGCGCAAGCGGGCTTGGTGTCCCCACCCTGCGCGCGCTCAACCAGGTCAATGTCGGCAAGGGTTTCGAAGTCGGTATTGCCATTGTCATCATCGCGATCCTACTGGACCGCCTGCTGAAAGCCGGAAGGAGCTGATATGGCACAGCCAGTCATCAAATTCGAAAACGCCAGCATTGTGTTCGGCGACAATCCGAAATCCGCCCTGCCGCTGATGGACGCAGGCCTGAGCCGGGAAGAAGTCATGGCCGAAACCGGACAGATCCTGGGGGTCCACAACTGTTCACTCGACGTGCAGGAAGGCGAGATTGCGGTGCTGATGGGCCTGTCCGGCTCCGGCAAATCAACCCTCCTGAGGGCATCCAACAGGCTCAACCCGCTGGCTGCCGGCTCTGTGCATCTGCGCAGCAAAGGCGGGCTTGTGGATCTTGCCGCCGCCTCTGCCGCAGAATTGCGGAGCCTCCGCCGCCATGACGTGTCGATGGTATTTCAGCAGTTTGGCCTGCTGCCCTGGCGCAGCGTGCTGGAAAACGCGGCCTTCGGGTTAGAGGCTGCCGGTGTGCCACGGGAGGAGCGGCTTCAGCGGGCAATGCGGCAGCTAGAGAAGGTGCATCTTGGGCACTGGGCCAACACCAATGTCTCTGAGCTTTCGGGCGGCATGCAGCAGCGGGTGGGCCTGGCCCGCGCCTTTGCCACCGACGCGCCGCTGCTGCTGATGGATGAGCCGTTCTCGGCGCTGGACCCGCTGATCCGCAACGAACTGCAGGACGAACTGCTGGAGCTTCAAGCGGACCTGAAGAAGACGATCCTTTTCGTCAGCCATGATCTGGACGAGGCGATCAAACTTGGCAACCGGATTGCGATCATGGAAGGCGGCCGCATCGTGCAGCTGGGCACGCCGCAGGAGATCGTGCTGAAGCCGGCTACGGACTATGTGCGGAACTTCGTGTCACACATGAATCCGATGAATGTGCTTCATGCAGCCGAAATCATGAAGCCGGTCAACGGTACCGTCCCCTCCGGCGCGCGGGTGCGCGATGCCGACACGACGGTAAAGGACCTGATGCGGGCGCAACTGAACGACGGCGGAGAGTACTTCGTGTCCAATGGCCGCGACATCATTGGCAGGCTGGATCATTCCGATATCTTCAAGGCACTGCTGCGCGAATAGCGCAGCAGGTTTTCCCGGCGCAGAACCAGCTTATTGCTTAGAAAAAACAACGGAGTGGCGACCTGCTCCCATTTTCCTTAAAGGCGCAGCTTGAAGTATCCCTACATAGGGATAAATACCAAAGCATGAAACGAATCACACATGACCGCGAAAACATGGCCCTGGTTCTGGCCCTCCTGCGCAGTGCCCAGCAGTTCCATCGGGCGATCGGCCCGGCGTTCCGGGCCGCAGGACTGACCGCGTCACAATGGGACGTGCTGGAAACCCTCAGCAACAAGGGCCCGATGACGGTGAATGCGCTGCTGGAACGGGCGCTGGGAACTTCCGGCAACCTCGATGTGGTGATCAAGAACCTGATCCGCTCCGGGCTTGTTAAAAAATCGGTCAGCGATACGGACCGGCGCAGCCGCGTCCTGTCCCTGACAACCGAAGGCAGGGCAAAGGTCGAAACCTTCCTGCCCGCCCACAACGCCGCGCTGGCGGAGATCTTTGAAGGCCTGCCCGCCGACGGCAAGCGCCAGACCATTCGGATGCTGAACCGGCTCCGCCGCAGCATGCGCCACACCCGAAAGGATCATACCGATGAGTAACCGCAGCTTCCTGACAGCGCACAGCGTGATCTACGCTTTCTTCGCGCTGGCGCTGTTCTTTGCACCCGGCCTGTTGTGGCCGAACTACGGCGTCGAGCTGAACGACCGCTACGCCTGGTTCCTGTCGCAGCACAACAGCATCTTTCTCGGCGGCATCGCCGTCATCAGCTTCCTGTTCCGTGACGCGCCCTCCGGCAGCGGCGAGAGCCGCAAGGTCCTGACCGGCCTGATGTGGACCAACCTGCTGGGCCTCGCTGTCACCTTTTACGCCGGTGCGGCAGGTATTTTCACCGGCTTTGGCTGGTCGGACCCGGCCTTCTTCGCCCTGCTCTCAGCTCTCTGCTTCCTGCAGCTCCGCAAGGGCTGAGCCCGCCCCAATGCAATCGCAACCACACGTTTCTTGCAACTCCTCAAAAGGACCCGCGCATGAGCACTCAGAAAATCTGGGACATCCACCTCACCTATGATGGCCCCGTCACCGAAGAATTCCTCCAAGGCGCCAAACAGCTTGCCGAGAGCATTGCCCAGGAACCGGGCGTTGTCTGGAAAATCTGGACCCATGAGGCCGGCACCAATCACTTTGGCTCCACCTATCTGTTCAAAAGCCTTGAGCATCTGGAGGCCTACAAGGCCATGCACATTCCCCGCCTGAACGCGATCGGCATCGAGGTCGTCAGCGACCACGTGTTCGACGTGATGGAAGAACTCAGCCAGATCAACCGCGCGCCAGTTGGGACAAGTTCGTAGACCGGCCCGCTGGTCCTGAGTGCCTCTCCTGACCGCAACAGGAGAGGCCTTCCAAATCCGGGTTCATTCTACAATTTCTTCCCGCCTGCGCCTCAATTGCGGCAAATAAACCTTGGTTCCAGGGCTAGAACGAACAAGTGGGGTAGCCGCTATTCGCCATCCCGGTAGTTTACAGCAAATGCCGACCCGTCCTTGGCAGCAATGGTCTCCATGCCCGGTATGACGTCGGTGTTGTGCGCAGCCAGGACGGTCCAGCCATTGGCCAGACGCTGTGCAAAGAACACCATTATTGCAAACCGGTCCTCAAGGGTTTCACCTGCCTTGTCAATCTGCCCTGCTAGCTTCCAGCGGGTGTGAATGATCGCGGTGTCGCCGCCAACCCGCCGGACCTTGATACCCCGGGCAGTAATCTCCGAGTGCCGGAAAAACGTACTGAGCCCGTAGGCGTGCGCTTTTTCAATGTCGACGCGGTTGTGCCACCACAGGCCCACCACGTTGACGAAATCAGCGTCCTCAGCAAAGAGAGCAGCCAGGGCGCGAGCGTCCCTGGCATTCCAGGCCTCGGCAAAAAGCCGGGGGATGTCATCCGGTGTTTCAGGCATAGGCATGCAGCACCGCCGGGATCAGGATATCTTCCTCGTCATAGGTATGCCGGTTCAGGATCTTGTTCAGAACTTTCGCCTGCTCCAGCGCCTTGCCGATTTGTGATTTTGAGGTTTCCCCGCCGCGCAGCAGGGCAAAAACCTGCTCCGACTGGTCCAGTGCCTGATCAAGGATCTGGTGGTCGTTTTCCAGAAGGTCAATGGCCGAAGCCAGCTGCGGGAAGCGCCCCAGGAACCCGGGCAGCACATTGCTGTCCTCGAAGCTGTGATGGCCGTGAACATGCGAGACCAGATCAAGCCCCAGGCGGTTCATGCCGGTCAGGCCCATCAACTCCTGCGCGCTGCCCTCCGGCTCCCCCAATACGACTTCCAGCCCGCCGATCAGTCGGGCACTGGCCTCAGAGATCGAGGCGTGAAGGCGTTGAAGATGCGCGGGCCAACCAAGAAACCGGGGGTCATCGTCCCATGCCGAACGGTCCGCTGGAAACAGGCCTTGCAGCAGGTCCGGGCCAATCCGGCCGCGCGAGGCAATGTGGTAATCGGGGGCGTTGTAGTCGTAGTTGTGCATTGTCAGCTCAATCCCTGCGCCTTCATCGCCGCCTGCACGCCGCGGTCTTCCAGCATGGTTTCCATGAAGCGTTTCACCGGCGGGTAGTCCTGCCAGGGTTTCGGCGTGTGTGCCGTCCAGCGCACCATCGCAAAGGCGTAGGGGTCGGCAATCGTGCGCTTGCTGCCTGCAACATGCGGGCCACCGTCCAGAAGTGTGCCGAGATGGCTCATTACCCGATCAATCCTGGCGAATGCCGCTTGCCGCACTTCATCCTGCGCACCCGTGGAACCGTTAACCGTGTACCGGTCCGGCACAAAGAAGGGCCAGAACGCGGGATGGAAATCGCCTGTCAGAAAAGCCAGCGCCTCATCCAGTCCGAATTGGCTGAGCGGATCTTTGGCGACGCCCAGGCCGGCTTCCGGGTATTTGGCCTCGATATACTTCAGGATCGCATCTGCCTGCGTCATGATACGGAATCCATCATCCTTAAGCGCTGGGACCATGCCCAGAGGATTGATCTTGAGGTATTCCTCGGACCCGAGTTCAACCCGCTCTGCTTCGTAAGGCTTGCCCGTCCATTCCAGGGCGATATGCGGAGCCAAGGCACAGGTGCCGGGTGCGTAGTAGAGTTTCATGACCGGTGTCCTTTCCATATAGCTTTTCAGTTGCTGCGCGGCTTGAAGGTGAGGCTTTCTGTCTTTTGTCCCGGCTGGCTGTAACCATCGCTGTCCAGCGGCCGGTCGAACAAGCCAGTCAGCCTGTTTCCAGCGATGTCTTCCAGGGTGGTGTCCACCTCAATCCGGTAGTTGGAGCTTGCCCAAGGGGCGCGGGGTGTGAAGATCCACTCCTGCTCATCCGGCCCAAAGCGCAGCGAGCCGCCGAGCCTTGCACCGGCTTCATCGGTCACCCGCACCCTGTAGGCCAGGGAGACGTGATCCATCGGGCCATTCAGTGTTACCAGAAGCGGTTCAGTAGAGTCCGCCATCGGCGCCTGCACCTGCCACTTCACCAAATCAGGCGCCTCGAAATCTGCTTCGGCGGCAACGAAGGTCTTCCCATAGCTGCGCGTTAACGTGCAGCCACTCCTGGTTTCCGCGCTGCTCCTGATTTGCAGTGTATAAGCCTTCCCCGGCTCCAGCGCCCGGCCCAGCGTATTGTGCGCTACCAGCCCGGTCTTCACCCGGCCTGGATCAAACAGCACCGTCAGCCTTCTGTCATCCGGCGACCAGAGATCGAATTTGTTCTCGATGAAGGCCCCCGGAACCACCTTGCCGTTTCCATCAAGCAGCACGACGGAGTCCCATATGCCCTCCCGTGCCATCGGTTCGGAGAAGTAGACATAGAAGCGCAGCAGGTTTTCGGGGAGCACATCAGCACTTGGGTAGACTTGGGTTACCTGGGCAGGACCTGACACGCTTTCCTCGCAGGCCTGTGCCGCTGAACTGGCCGCAAGAAGCGCGGCCAGCCAGAGGGATGCAGCTTTCAGATTGCGGAGCATCTGCACGTTACCTCGCCAGATCAGCGTAGCCCGCGTCTGCCTTCAACATGTTCTGGAAGTTGCGGAAAAACTCCTGCTCCTCCACATACTGATAGTCGGGGAAGTTGTATTCACTGACGAAATCGCTGAGCCGGAAGTAGGCGCCCTTGCGGAAGGAGACCAGGTCGACATCGCCGGTATCCAGATTGCGCTTGAGCGTGACCAGAAACTGCTCATCCTGGTCATCGGCCTGCAAAACTGCTCCCAGCGGGCGTGCAGCGGTTTTCACCCCTGCGTCGCCCCAAAGCTCTGGGGACGACAGCCCTTCGCCTTTGCTGGCCTCGGCCAGGTCAGCCACCCGGATCAGATCGGCATCTCGTTCCTTGTTGATGACCAGCACATATTCTTCCGGCTGGAACTCCTCATTCGGAGCAGTGAAGTGCAGCACTTCAAGGGGCGTGTTGCCATAGCCGAGCTCGGCCACAGTCTTGCCGGACACATGGGCGCCATCAGCTAGATCGCCAGACGGGATCGTGACCAGTGGTGTGCAAGTGTAGGCGGCAACAACCGTCTTCACACCATCCAGATCGACCACGCTCATAGCCCGGATCGGCGCCCGGGTTTCGGTCTGATTGTGAACGGTATGGTAGATTTCGATGCTGGACGCGGAAGCGTTGTCAGTGAACGGGTACGGGATCTGCCGCAGGGTTGAGGCAAACTCTCCGGTCGACAGCCCGGCAGCAAACAGCGTGCCATCCACGAAATCAAGATCCGTGACGGTGAAGGTGGCAGCCGGAATGTCATGCCAGAAAGTGACGCTGTCATCGGGTGTGCCGTTCAGTTCCACCGACGTGCCCTCCAATGCGGTCAGGTCCAGCGGTGTGATACTGCCATCCTGATCCACGCGCACAATCATCGGCGACTTGCTGCCGCCCGAGCGCAGGGACATCGAAATATAGGTTTCCTTGGAGACGGGATGCACAGCGATGTCGTGATAGCTGATGCTGTACGGATCTGCGCCGGTCGAGGCCGCCAGCCGGGCGCCCAGGCCAATCAGGTTGTAACTGCGCGATTCCGCTGCCGGGGCAGCTTCGGGCAGCGTGTAGGCAAAGATCCTTCCGCCGTCGGAGTCTGCCACAAACAGCGTATTGCTGTCGGCAAACTCAAGCACGGTGGTGGACTGAGGCGTTTCAAGCGCGGCAGCGCCTGTTGCAAACGACAGGGACAGAATTCCTGCCGCCAGGGCGGGTGAGGTGAATTTCAGTTTCATGGTGCCTCCAGGCAGGTCGTGGGCTGGCGGCTCCAAGACAGTTTTTGCCTTGCCGCCGTGCCCCAATTTAGCACCTATGGTCCAATGCGGTGAGTAGGAACACTTTGGATACTATTGAAGATGTCAGTTCGCCTTTGCACAGAGGCTGTTCATGACGCGGAACCCGGCGCCCTCCGAAAGGAGCAAGCCTTGGCAGGGCGGCGTATCCAAGGGTACATTTCTGGAGCGAGGAGCTTATTGGGATGCTTGAAGACCAGATGAAGGATGCAACAGAGGATGATGCGGCGGCGCATGTATGCCCGGTCGAAACCGTCATCGAGATCATCGGCGGGAAGTGGAAGTGCCAGATCATTCACTTCCTGCTTGGCGGCACCCGGCGGTTCGGTGAAATCCGCCGTCAAATCCCCGACGTGTCTCAGCGGGTTCTGACCCGCAAATTACGGGAACTGGAAGCGCATGGAATCGTCGTCCGTAAAGTTTATGCAGAGGTTCCGCCCCGCACGGAGTATTCCCTTACGCCGGCCGGGCAGTCTCTTGAGCCCGTAATGCAGGAGCTAGACCGTTGGGCCCAGGCAAATCTGGGCAGTTCCGGTGGCGTAGTTTAGTTAGAATGAGCGATGGCGAAGCCGGGCACGCCTGTTGAATGCCGCACCGACTGGGCGAAGCAAAACAGTTTCGCCAGAGCAAAAAAGATCTTGGAAGGCTGTCTAGAATTCGGTCCAACGCCCGAACTACCGCAACAGCCTTCACAAGGCCTGTTCAGTTCACTCCGCTGAAGCAATGTTCAAAAACGGCGCTAACTGACATGACGCCCGCCTAAGCCGCTAACTCAGCATTTCGCGCGCGATGATGGTTCGCTGGATTTCCGATGATCCTTCATAGATCCGGAATATCCGTAAGTCGCGCAAGTAGCGTTCCACCGGAAAATCACGGGTATAGCCATAGCCGCCGTGGATCTGCAGCGCCCGGTCCGCAATACGCCACGCAGCCTCACTGGCAAAAAGCTTGGCGAATGCAGACTCCGACGAATAACGCTCACCAGTGCCCCGCTTGCGGGCGGCTTGCAGCCCCAATGCCCGCGCCGCGGCCAGTTCGGTGGCACTGTCGGCCAGCATCCACTGCAGCCCCTGGTAATGGCCGATCGGCCGTCCGCCGACCTCACGTTCCTTGGCATAGGACACAGCCGCATCCAGTGCGGCGCGCGCAATGCCAGTGGCTTGCGCGGCCACTTCGATACGGCCGTTATCCAGCACCTTCATCGCGGTTCGGAAACCGGTACCCTCCTCGCCCAGCCGGTTTTCCGCGGGCACATGGCAATCAAACGAGATCGGAAACACGTGGCCGCCGCGCAGCCCCATGGTCTCCTCATGTTTGCCGATCTCCACCCCAGCGGTTTTGGCCGGTTCCACCACAAAGGCGCTGACCCCGCGGGCGCCGGCTGCGCTGTCGGTCTTGGCATAGACCACGATAAAATCTGCATCACCCGCATTGGAGATGAAGCATTTGGAACCCTTCAACCGGTAGCCGTCGCCTTCGCGGGCGGCGGTACTGCGCATATCAGCAGGGTTGGAACCCGCCATCGGCTCAGTCAGCGCGAAGGCGCCAAGTGCCTCACCCGCTGCGGCGGCCGGGAGGAAGCGCTGTTTGAGCGCCTCATCCCCGCCCAGGAGCAGCGAATCCGTCGCCAGGAAGTGCGCCGTCAGCATCGAAGCGGTGGAGCCACAGGCGCCTGCGATAGACTCCACTGCACCGTACAGAGCTGGCCCGGACAGACCGATGCCGCCATAGGTTTCGGGCAAGTTCATGCCCATGATGCCCATTTCTGCCAGTGCCGGGCGGTGCAGGGTTGCAAACTTCCCTTTGGCATCGATGTCGGCGGCGGCCGGTGCCAGCACCTCGCTGGAAAACCGTTCAATCTGGCTGATGACAGCCTGCTCTTCGCTGTTCAGGTCGCCGGTCATTCGGCCTCTCCTTCCTGTAATTTTTGCAGAATTTCCTGTGTGTGCGCTCCCAGTTCCGGGGCCGCCTGCCGGTGACCTCTTGCCGCTCCACTGAAATGGACGGGCTGTTCCGGCACAGAAAATTCACCGAGAATGGGATGTTTCACCGGGGATGCCAGCCCGCGCGCCTGCGCCTGAGGCGAGGCCCAGGCTTCAGACACTGTACTCAGGGCCGCGGCTGGAATGCCCGCCTCTGTCAGGACCGTCACCGCATCCTGCGCGCAGCGCGCGGCGGCCCAATCTTCGATATGCCGGGCCAGGGCCGATTCATTCTGTCGCCGCAACACATCACTGGCAAAACGCTCGTCCTCCGCCAGATCCGGCGCGCCAATGGCTTCTGCGAAACGGGCAAACAGCCGGTCGTTCAGTACCGCTACGGAAAAACTGCCATCTTTAGCCGGATAGGTGCCAAATGGCGCTGATAGCGCATGTTTACTGCCCGTCCGCTTTGGCGTCTCACCCGCCATCAGCGCCCGGCAGGCCGCCACCGGCATCATCGACACCAGCGAGTCATAAAGCGCCAGATCAACATGCCGCCCCCTGCCGCTGCGTTCCCGGTCAAACAGTGCCACCATCGCCCCAAATGCAGCAAACATGCCGCCTGCAACGTCAGCAAAGGCATCTCCGGCCATCATCGGCGGGCCGTCCTCGGCGCCGGTCATATCCATCAGCCCGCTCATCGCCTGGATGATGATGTCATAGGCCGGCAGCATCCGGTTCGGGCCTGTCTGGCCGAACCCGGACACAGACACATAGACCAGTTGCGGACACACCGCGCACAGCTCTTCTGCACCCAGTCCGAACCGCTCCATCACGCCGGGACGGAAGTTTTCGATCAGCACGTCGCACTCCGCCGCCAGCGCCCGCGCCGCTGCCGCGCCGTCCTCGGATTTCAGATCCAGAACGATGGATTTCTTGCCGCGGTTCACCGATTGGAACAGCAGGCTTTCGCCGTCCTTGAAGGGGCCGATATGGCGGTAGTCGTCGCCTGCAGGGGGCTCAACCTTGATTACTTCCGCGCCCAGATCAGCCATCAGCGCCGTGCAGTAAGGCCCGGCCAGAACGCGGGAGAAGTCCAACACCCGAACTCCTTCGAGCGGCCTGCGGCCTGCCGTTTTGTCATCTTTGAACATGCATCCACCTTCAATTGCTTGCTGGAGGATAGCGTTCGATCAGGTATTGTATGAAATACGAGATTGATATGAAGGGTATTCCCGTTTGAATATACCATTGAATTTCCGCCAGGTCGAAATCCTGCTGGCTGTCTCGGACACTGGTAGCACCGCCGCCGCAAGCCGCGTCCTGAACACCTCGCAGCCCTCGGTTTCGCTGGCCATCGCCCGCTGTGAGGAGGTGTTCGGACAGAAGCTCTTTATCCGCATTCCCGGCCGCGGGATGGAGCTGACCCCGTTCGGGCGGCACAAGATTGCCCAGCTGCGCGAACTTGAGAAGCAGGCGCGATGGGTACTGAGCGGCGGCGAAGGAACACCGGAGTTCCTAAACCTCGGGGTGTTTTCTACCCTCGGCCCGCGCTATGCGCCGCAGTTGGTACGCCGCTTCCTGGAAACCCACCCCGACTCCGAAGTCCGCATCCTTGAAGGTGACCTGCAAACGCTGTTCGACTGGCTCAGCGAAGGCCGGATTGACATGGCGCTGCTTTATGACTTCGGCATTCCGTCTGACTTTGTCATCACACCTCTGATGCCGGCGGAGCCCTATACCCTACTGCCCCAGGGACACAGGCTGGCACAGCAGCCCAATGTCAACGCCGAAGACCTGGCGCAGGAACCAGTCATCCTGATGAATCTGCCCCACAGCCGCAGTTATTTTCTGTCCCTTCTGCAAAGCACCAAGGGTTCAGTGCAGGTGGCCCACGAAACCAGCTCAATCGAAATGCTGCGGTCAATGGTTGCCAACGGGTTCGGCGTTGGTCTGCTGGCCACCGATCTGCAGGATGCCCCCTGTTATGATGGTAGCCCATTGATCCGGGTCCCCCTTTCCGGCAATCCACCCCTTCATCAGATTGCTCTTGCCCATCGTGGAGCAGCTCTAAAGCGGCCAATTATCCAGGCTTTCACCGCCTTTGCAGAAGCTTTTTTCAATCAGCGCTCCTGAGCGTAACGCGCCACTTCGGCGCAAGGTCCCAACAAATTTGGACTTCAGTTTTCCGTCTTGCTGGCCGTTTGCAGCGGTGGCGGCCTTATTTCAAGGCGCTTTTGTGAAAATCGCCATCAGCCCGGCAGATAGAACTCCGTAATCCCCCGCTTCCCTTCGGCCCGCCCCAACTGAATAATTACATCGATAGACTTTCGGATGTACTCCCGCACCTCGGCGAAGGTCAGCGGTGTGCCAGCCTGCAGCACCATGATCGCCAGCCGATCGATGGCGAGTTCTGCGGTCTCCGCGTGGATCGTGGAGACGGACCCGCCATGGCCGGTGTTGATCGCTTCGAGATATGTCAGGGCCTCGGCGCCGCGCAGCTCGCCGACGATGATCCGGTCGGGGCGCATGCGGAGGGAGGCTTGGAGGAGGGCGTTGGCGCTGCGTTGCGAGCCGGAACCGCGATCGGCCAGAAGGGCGACTGTGTTCGGCTGGCCGGGGAAGAGCTCAAAAGCGTCTTCGATGGTGATCAGCCGTTCGTGCTCGCCCACATAGGTCAGAAGGTGGCGGGCGAAAGTGGTCTTGCCGGTCGAGGTGCCGCCGCTGATAAGGACGTTGAGCCGCGCCTCGACCAGAGTCTGCAGCGCGGCCTCAAGGTTCTCCTCCGCCAGACTGGCGATGTTCTTCATCTTCTCCGCGCGGAGGGCGTCGAGCGAGACGGCCTTGCCGAAGAGATAGGCGGGGGCGTAGTCCCGGACGCTGCCCGACGCGAAGAGGCGGATGGTGATCGAAGCACCGCGATCGATAGCGGGCGGCACGGCGACCTGGACCCGGAGGGGGCGGCCCGCGTACTCCACCTTACCCGAGACGAGGGGGTTCTTTTCAGAGACGCGGGCCTTGGCGTCGCCGACGATGGTCTGGGCCATGTTGAAGGCGGTGGTCCGCTCCACGATCTGGCCCTCGTGGCGCATGGTGGCGTCACCTGCCACTTCGAGCCAGACTTTGCCGTCCGGATTGATCGCGATCTCCACCACGTCGTCGCGCCGCAAGAGGTTGCGGAATGGATCGAGATAGCGCTCGAGATAGGAGGTTGGTGATGCCGCCTCGGTCAATAAATCACCACATCCCGGTCGACGAGCACGGTGACCGAGGCCCCCTGATCGACATAAATCGTGGGTGCGATCGAGACCTGGTCGGCGATGACCGAACCGACCGCGTCCTGAAGGTCGCTGCCGACATCGCCCAGGACGATGCTGGTCGTTTCATTGTTGGCACTCTCGGCCGCGACGGCTGGCGCCGCCCCGATCACGGAAATCAGCGCCGCCCCGCCGAAACGCTCGGCGAACTTGGTGTCAACGAGACCGGTGAGGCCCGAGCGGCCGAGTTGATCGCCGCCTACGGCGGCGATCTCCATCGAGGTGCCGTCCGTGGTCAGGACGCGGGTCCAGAGGATAAGGATGCGCTTCTGGTGCATCTCGATGCCGGAGCGGTATTGGCCAAAAAGGCGGGAGCCTCGGGGGATCAGGATCCGGTCCCCGGAAAACGCCGGAACCGGCTCGGAGACGACCGCGACCACGGAGCCAGGCAGGTCGCTGTTGATGGCGGTCTGGAGCGCGGCCTGGATGACGGACCCTTGGGTCAGGGTGTGTTCGGGATGGGTGAGGCGGGCGGCCTCCTGCACTTCGAGTGGGCGCGCGCTTTGCAGGAACGCCTCATTGCCCGAGAGCACCGGCCCCCCGGTTCCACCGGTCGCCGGATCGGCCACCGCCGCGCCACTTTGGCCACCCCGCGGACCATCGGCATAGACCACTGCGGGGGATTTGATCTGCGCGGTCAAAAGCTCTTCGGCGACCCGCTCAGCCTCACGCTGGCGCTGTTCCTCTTCCTGACGGCGGCGTTCGTCGAGAAGACGCTGGTCAGCGATCAAGCCCTCGCGGTCCAGCTCTGCTTCGAGCCCCTCGCGCTGCGCCCGTTCGGCATCGAGCATGGCCTGAAGCCCTTCGATGCGGGTCTCGGTCTGGCGCTGCAGGTTGGCCAATTCGGTTTCCTTTGCGGCCAGTGTGGCTTCAAGCGCGGCCTTCTGTTCATCGAAGGCCTCGCGCAGGTCCGCGACGGCAGACTGGATTTCCGAGTTGCGCGCGGCCTGGCTGGCGGCGAGGGCCTCGCGGAGCTTGGCGATCTCGGCCAACACTTCGGCGCTCGGCTCAGGTGCCGGCGCCGCAGGCACTTCCAGCGCTTCCTCGACGGCGATCAGCGCGTCATTGACCCGCTGCTCTGTCTCGTCGGGTGGAAACTCCAGCCGCCCGCCGGTGCCGGGGCGGCGGTCCTGGAAGGTTTCGACATCGGAGGTCTCGAGGGCGCTGTCGCCCTCCTGCAGGCCGGTGACCAGGAAATACGCGACCCCGGCGCCGCCAAGGGCGAGGGCGGCGGCGAGCGCGCCGACCCCCAGACTGTTGCCCCGGCGTTTGGATTTGCCGCGTTGGCCAAATTGGTCGAGGCGGTCCTGCAGGTCGGGAGGGGTTTGATCGGCCATGGTCAGTTGCTCACGTAGATGGCGCTTTCGTCACGCCAGGCGCAGATTGCCTCATCGCCGATGCGTAACGTCCAATAGGTGTTTACCCCGAGCACCCGGACCGTGTTGCCTTGCTGGGTCCAGTTGACCGTGCGCTCGCGGCCCTGGTCATCGGCCTTGAAGAGGGCGGGTTGGCGACCGTTCTCCGGGAAGACGAAATACGTATAGCGCCCGTCGTCGTAGATATGGCTGGGGCGGAAATCCCCTTCTCCCGAGACGCGGTAGTTGTAGTTGCGCGGGGCCTCAAAGCCCTTGGGCTGGGTCGCATTCGCCGCGCGGCGTTCCTCGTCGGGGTAGCGGAAGCGCACCTCGAAGAACATGCCGGTGCGGTTCGGGATCGAGCCCTCGCGGAGATGGAAGGAATAGGTGCGCCGGTTCGTGATCACCGTCATGTTGGTCGAGGCATTGGCCACATGCGGTTTGATCGTCAGCACGTTGCCGAGCTCAGGGATCGGGTCGACCTGGAAGCTTTCTGTGTCGCCGACAATCACAGCCTCGAAGCGTTCCCCCGCTCCGAAATGGATCGTCGTCGAATGCCGCAGGTCGGTCTCGATCCGGTAGACCTGGTTTTCATTATAGACGGCGGTACGGATGCGGATGTCAAGCGGGCCGCCTTGCGGCGTGGCCTCGGCGAGCGCGGCAACAGGAAGGGCAAGCGCCAGGAGGAGCGCGGGCAAGGATTTCATGGGTATCAGTTCTCCAGGGTCTCGGCGTCGACGCGGTAGGAGGTCACCACGAAGCCCAAAGGGTTGGCCCAGACATCCTGAAGGCGCTGGCGGGTTTCGGGTTGGAAGTCGTAGCCAACGGTCGCGACGTAAGACCGGGTGACGGTGCGGGTGTCGCGGGGGCGACGCAGCGTGCGGGTAAAACGGACCTGCGCCACGCCGCGCTCGATTTGGTTCACGGACTTGATGACCACCTCGATCTTGGCGTCCCGGCCGTAGACGGTGATCGGGTAGTCTTCGTTGGTGGAGGACCAGAGATCACGCAGCGTGCGGGCGGCATCGCCATCCGAGCGGTCCAGCACCGAGTTGATGCGTTGCTCGCCATCGGTCAGGTCATAGGTCTCGCGGTCATCGACATAGGCCACAAGATTGGCCTGAATGATGGCGTCGCTCTCGGAAAGCGTCAGCGCCTGGACGGCGGCGACCCGGTCCATCTCGCCGGTTTCCTTGTCGACCACGACCACGAAGGTCTCGGTGGACTTGAGCGGAAAGAGGCTCGCGCCCGCGACCATACCGGCCACGCCGACCAGTACGCCGGCCGCCGCGACGAACCAGGCAAAGCGCTCGCGCCGTCTTGGTCCGTAGATGAAATCCGCTTCAAAAGCGTCGCGGTCATGGTTCACGGAACTGGTTACGGTATTCTTCAAAGTCGTCGTCTATCACATCAGGGTTTGCGGAAGGCCTTGGCGGCGGAAAGAAGCGCGCCGGGGCTTTGCCGGATCATCTCGCCGGTTTTGACCACGCCCGCATTGGCCATCTGGTTCAGCTCCTGTGGGGATTTGCCAGTGACGAGACGCGAGGTTGCGCCGGTGCCGTACTCCCGCGTGTTCACGAAACCTTGCCGCGCTAGGCCCGTGAGACCTACGGCATTGGACGCAATGCCGACGACGCCGGTGAGGTTGGAGGCGATGTAGGGGACCGAGGCCATGATCCCGGCGCTGAGGATCAGGATGACGAGGAAGGGCAGGATCATGCTGACGGTCTCGACATCGCCCGGATCGGCGGAGGCGTCCCCGATGGCCTCGGCGATGGCGACGATGATGCCCGCGGCCCCGGCGGCGGCGACCGGCATGAGCGCATAGCCGATGGTGGCGCGGGTCCAGGCCTCGAAGAGGGACTGGGTGGGCTTGAAGAGCGAGGTCACGATCATGAAGGGGGCGATGACGATCATCAGCGCGAAGACGATGCGGGCGAAAGCAATGATCCCGGCGGTGACGGCGGCGAAAACGGCGGAGAGGACGAAGAAGATGGCGCCCAGAACCGCGCCGAAGACCCAGCCTGCGCGATCCCCGATCGTGTCGCCATAGGCGGTGATGCGGGCGACCATGTTGTCGAGGCTCTCATAGACCCCGGCCTCGTCGCCTGAGCCGGTAAGCGCCAGGATCGAGGCGCCAACGGAGTCGGGCACCCGCGTGACGATGTCATAGATGACGCTGAAATTGTCCCAGCTCTGCGCGAATATGCCCACGAGTGCCACCTTCATGCCGAAGGCAAAGCCGGTGCCGAAGGGCAGGGGGCGGAGTTGCATCACCGCGTTGATCCCGAGCAGCATGACGAGGAGCGCGGCGCCGGCCGAGATCACGTCGCCGACAGCACCTGCCGAAGAGACAAAACCGTCCTGCGCCACGGTATCCACCGCGGCGTCGACCTGGCTCAGGATGTCGCGAATAACCCCCATCTACTCCGCGCAGGCCTCCACGACTTGCGCCTCGAGCGCATCGGCCATGGCGTAGAGCTCGAGCACGTTGAAGGGCAGACGCGGGTTGTCCGAAGTCTGGAATCGGGGCAGGGCGGTGAGCGCCTGATCCCAGGTGAACTGATCCAGCAGGCAGGTGCAGCTCTCCGAGGCGAGCGCTTCTTCGGCGATCAGAATGCGCAGGATCGCGCGGTAGCCGTTGCGAAGGTAAGCCGTTTCGGCCAGATCGGCGGGCGGTTTCGGGACACGGCATGCGTCGGCCTCGTCCCGCGCGATGGCCATCGAGTTGAAGGGTGTGTCGGTCGACGGGTTCGTGCTCGCGGTCTCCGCCAGCGCGGCACAGGGCAGGACACTCACGACAAGTGCGGCGAGACAAAGAGACCGAATTGGCGCCAAGCTGTAGGTCATGAACATTCTCATGGATCCACCGCCATCGAGCGGAACTTGCGCTCATCCGCGAGCGTTGCGGCATCGACGACGCCAAGCTGGCCGGCGCTGACGCCTTGTGCCGCTTCCAGCCGCCAGAGCTGGGTCAGGATGATGCCAAGCTCGGCGGTTACGCGGGTGTTGAGATCGACGGCGGCTTTCAGCCCGTCCTGGTCGTCGATGAGCCCGACCATGGTTTCGAGCCGCTCAAGGCTTTGCCCCGCCTCTTCGTGGCTTTCCTGCGCCGCAACCGACAACATGGCGCTGGCCCCGGCGGAAGCGGCGATGCGGTTGTCGGCAGGCTGATCGGAGCCCGAGAGCGTGCTCAGGCGCTCCGAAGTAAACCCGCTGCCCGAAAGCACGCGCTCGACCGAGGCCGACAGTTCCGCGCCCGGATTGAACCCGCTCAGGAAATCGCCGCTGGCCAGCGATTGCGCGGTGTTGAGAGGAGCCACGAGCTTGCCGCGCAGCGCGCGGAATTCTTCGACTGTGGCGAAGAGTTCTCCGAGCCCGCTGCCTTCAATGAGCGAGGTCAGTTGCGCCTCGAGGTTCGTCAATTGCGACAGCTGGGTCTCCAGTTCCAGCCGCATGGTCGCGAGCTGCTGCATCTGGACATTCAGGTCCTCGGCCATGTGCTCGAGCTGGGCCACGAGTTGACCAAGCTGCGAGCCATCAAAGGTTGGAACGCCCTGGGCCGTTGCGGGCGAGGCAAACCCGAGTGTGGTGACCGCTGCTACGGTCAGGAGAAGCTGTCTCATTCGGGAACTCCCATCAGCATGAAGTCGCGCTCGGCCAGCCGGTCGGCGACGAGGTGCTGCGCATAGGCCGCCTCGCGCTGCTGGTTGGCGGCCATCAGCCGGACGCGGAGATTGAGGATGCGGCCGATCTCGGCCTTGGCGTAGGTGTTGAGCTCCCAGGCCGCCTTGGCATTGGGTTGCGCATCAATCTGCAGGATGATCGCGCGGAGGCGATTGATGACCTGCTCGGTCGTTGCCGAACTGTCGGCGGCGTAATAGACGCCGGCCTCGGAGATGCTGGCATATTCAGCGAGCGCAAAGTCCGAGGGCGAGAGCGTGCCGAGCGCGTCGGCCCCGCCCACGACGGCGAGGTATTCGTTGTAGAACTTCGAGATGTTGCGGACGTAGCCTTGGGTCTCGGCAAAGGGCGGCACCCCGCCATATTCGATGACCCGACCGGGGCCTGCGTTATAGGCCGCAAGTGCATGGGGGATGTTGCCGAAGCGGTTGAGCTGGGTCGTGATATAGCGCGCGCCGCCGCGCAGGTTGTCCTTCACGTCATAGCGGTCGACGCCAAGATCGGAGGCGGTGCCGGGCATGAGCTGGGTGAGCCCATAGGCCCCGACCGGACTTTCAGCGGCGACGTTGAAGCGGCTTTCCTGCTTGATCAGGGCCTGGAAGAGGCAGCGCCACTGGGTGGCCGAGAGACCCGCGCGGGCCACACCGGGTGCGCCAGCGAACTCGCCTGCCACCTCGACGACCATCATCTCGACCGTCTCGCGGCCCTCGCCGAAGAGGCGGCTGTTCATCGGGTTCGGGTCAGTGTTGGGGTAGACCGCCGCCACCCCGAAATCCGCATTGCCCTCAAGCGCGCGGATATCGAAGCCAGGCCCGGTGATCGCGGCGGTCATCTCCTCGAGGACGCGCAGCTGGTCGGCCTGCACATCGGCCAGGGTGGACTCGGTCCTATCCTTGTCCTCTTGGACGCCCAGATCCTCGGCGAGCGCCGTCACCCGTGCAATGGCGCGCCCGATCGCGGAATTGTCCTGCGTCGGCACGCCTTGGGCATGCGCGGGCAGGGCACCGAGGCTGAGGCAGAGCCCGGCGGATATGATCGCGGCGCGGCTCATTCCGGACGGGGCAGGGGCTCGAAGGTGCAGCCGGGTTTGGCCGTCTCCTGAGCCGGTGCGCCCATGGTCGAGAAGGAAAGCGCGGACCGCGTCACCTGCGGCGCGCCATTCTTGCCGAAGCATGGCGAGGTTTTCTCGGTGTACTTTTCGCAAGCCCCGAGAAGGCTCGCGGCGGCGCTAAGCGCCAGGAGGGGTTTTGAACTCATATCACATGTCTCCAGAAATCAGGATTGGCGCGCCAATCGGCGGGCACACGGGCTTCGCCGGTGGCGCCGCCGCCAAGGATGGGGAGGAGGTTGCCGAGCGCGGAGAGGTCCGCATCGACGAAGACGCTGTCGCCCGCCGAGCGAACGAGCGCGATGCGCTGGCCGATGGTGGGCTGGACGAGAAGGGCGGCCTCCTTGGCGTTCACGCGCAGGAAGTCGTAATCCGAGATGGTGGCGCGGTCGTTCGGGAAGAGGATCTGCGTCGGCACCGTCTCGACGATGGTTTTGCCGACGCGGGAATCCCGCAGTTGGCTCGGATACTGCGTCATCATGATCACGACGCAGTTCATCTTCCGAAGCGTCACCAGCCAGTTTTCCAACCGTGCCCCGAAATACGGATCGTCCAAGAGTTTCCAGGCTTCGTCGAGCACGATGATGGTGGGGCGACGATCCTCGACCACGCGTTCGATCTGGCGGAAGATGTAGGAGAGCACCGCCATGCGCTCGGTCGTCATGTCGAGGATCTCGGTCATATCAAACCCGACGATATCGCCCGTGAGCTTGAGGCCCGCGCCGCGCTCGGGCTCATCGAAGACCCAGCCATAGCGCCCACCCGGTGCCCATTCGGCAACGCGGGATTGCAGCTCGCCATCATCATCAAGTGACTGAAACAGGGTCTCGAAACTGGCGAAGCGCTGCAGGGCCACGCCCGCATCGGCGTTCTGGCCGACGGCGCTCTGGATATGGCGGGATTGCTCGCCCGAGAGCGTGTCATTGCGTGTGAGGAGGGTCGCAAGCCAGTCCGAGAGCCAGGCACGGCCGCGTTCGTCGGTCTCGGTGGCGAGCGGATTGAGACCCGTGGGAACGCCCGCGCGGATTTCGTTGTAGCGGCCACCAAGGGCGCGCACGGCCATCTCGAGGCCGCGATCCTTGTCGAAGAAGAAAAGCCGCGCGCCGACCCGTTGTGCTTGGGCTGCGAGAAAGGCTGTGGTCAGTGTCTTGCCGGTGCCGGTACGGCCCAGAACGAGCGTATGGCCGACCGTGGGTTCCTTGCTTGGGTCTCCCGCCTCGTGGAAGTTGAAGCGATAACCAGAGGTGCCGACCGTGGGCAGGACCGAAATGGTCTGACCCCAGGGCGACTGGTCAGGTCCACGCCCCTCGACGCTGCCATGCAGGGCCGCGAAGTCGGCGAAATTGATCGAGGAGATCGGCGTCTTCCGCGCCCGGTAGCCGAAATTGCCGGGCGATTGCGCGAAATAGGTGGCTTTCAGCGCCATGTTTTCGCGCACGATGACGGACATGATTTCCTGGCCCACGCGTTTGATCTGGGCAGCGGCGCGCTCGAGCGTGTCGCGCTCGGGCGCATAGACGGCGATCGACAGGTGATGATCGCCAAAGGCGATGCGCCCCGCCTCCTGATCATCGGCGGCTTGGCCGAGCTGTTCGCGCAAGGAGACGGCCGCATCGTCGGAGGCGTGCATCTGGCGGATGATCCGCTGGATGCGCTCGGCCATGATGTTGTTCGGGATCGGGCTGAAGGAGTTCGTGAGCACTATGTCGAGCGGAAGGTCGAGCGCGTCGAGCAGTGTGACGTCCGTGAGTGCCGGATAGGTCTTCATCGAGAAGAGCGCGCCGTATTTAACCTGACCGGTCACGGCGTCGGTCAGGGTGACGACGTCGCCATCGAAGGTCGCGCGGCAGTTGCTCAAGGTATGCGAGAGGGGCAGGGCGCTTTGCCCGAAGGCGATGGGGGAGAAGCTGCCTGCGTTCAGCGTATTGAGATAGCCCAACCACTCCCCACCCGACTTTGTGAGCCGGACCGGGTTGGCCGAGGCAAGCGCCACCTCGAAAAAACCCATGACCTCGTTCAGCTCTTGCAGGCGCGTCGCGCGGTCCTTGACCCAGGCCTTGCGGGCCAGCGCACGCAGGAGCGGAATGCGGGCCGAAATGTCAGGCCGCCGGATGACGCTGAGATAGAGTTGGCGCTTGGCTGGGCGCAGGTCTTTGACATGGGTCTGCCAGCGCGAGTCGATCGCGGCGGCGAAGCTGTCTCCCTCGATAGGGCGCATCCCGAGATCCTGCGGCATGGAGATCCGGTGGATGTAGAAACCGAAGGCGTTGCCTGTCTGGGCGACGATGGCCGCGACCGCGCGTTTGAGCGCGTCGAGCCGGGCGTCCTCACTGGTCATCGGGTTCAGACCATCAAGGCGCAGGGTCGCCATCAGATCGCCCTCACGCAACACCATGACATCGTCATCCGCGAGCGCGAAATACGGCAGATGTTCCGCGAGATAGCTCTCCCGCGCGAACTCCCCGCCGCCGGCCTGAAGCAGAGCGGTTCCGTGAGTGGAAAGAGTGCCCGCATCAAGCGCCAAAGCTGTCACCCCCATGCAGAGCCCGGTTCTTCGTCGGGCGCACCGAGCCGTAGGAGACGCGCAAGACCTCGAAGAAATGCGGCTCGCGGTCGGCGACGAACCAGAGGATCGGATACGCGACGAGACCAATCAGGAAAAAGACCATCGACTTCATCCAGATGAACGGCAGAACGACCCCTGTTGCCAGCACCACCAGGTATCCGACGGGGAGGCCCAGATACTTGGGCGGTCGGGCGAGGCCCAGAAAGAGGGGGGATCGTTCTGCCACTGCTCTACTCGGTTCTTAGGAGAAGCCGTCAACGATGGTGCCGGCTGAGAAGATCAGCACGATCCCGATGATCACCGAGGCGAACCAGCCCCAGTTCAGCCGTCCCATCATGCACATGAAGCCGGTGCCGATGACCGCGAGCGTGGCGACCGCGATCCCGATCGGACCGGTCAGCGCGGCCTCGACGGTTTCCAGCATGGTCTGGATCGGTGACAAGTCCTGCGCGAAGGCAGGTCTTGCGAAAGCCGCCAGGGTTGTGGCGGCAGGCAAGAGGCGGCTGAGGCGATGTCGAAGCATGCGAAGTTCCCTTGTTTTACTGAAGATCGATGAGGACGGGCGCGCGGGCAGGCACCCGGACTGCGACGCGGGTGTCCGGAGCGGCAACGGGCGTGCCCGACAGCCGGGACCGGATCCGATGGATGCGCGCGATATACTCGCGGGTCTCGGCGAAGGGCGGCACGCCCGCGTATTCGACCACACGGTGTGGACCGGCATTGTAGGCCGCGAGTGCCAAGTCGATGTTCTTGAACGCGGCGATCTGCGCGAGCAGGTAGCGCGCGGCGCCGTCGAGGTTCTGGGACGGGTCGCGCGGATCGACCCCCAGGCCGCGGGCCGTGTCTGGCATCAGCTGGCCAAGACCGTAGGCACCCTTGGGGCTGACAGCGGTCGGGTTGTAGCTGCTTTCGGCCTCAACCAGAGCGCGGAACAGGATCTGCCAGTCGTCGGCACTCAGACCAACCTGGCGCAGGGCACGGTTCCCTAGGTGGCGGTCAGCAGTCGTCCGGATCAGGAAGAGGACGTCGTCGCGACCGGAAGGCGGAGTGGCCTCCAGTGAGACCAGATCGACTTCCGCCTCAGCACTATCACCCAGCCCCGCCCAGGCGGGCCGTTCGCCATGAAAGGTCCAGCCGGATGTCCGGGCCGTGCCGTCGCGGCCGAAGGCGATGACGTCAGCCGCGCTCCTCGAGGGTGATGCTGTAGTCAGGACCAAAGCGCAGATCGCGCCCGTCACCGAATTCGAGATGATGTTTGAAGAGCCCCGGCCATATGTTGAAATACCGCGGCTCGGGCCCGTGCGGGGTGATCCGGGTCGAGACCAGAATGGCTTCCGGCTCGCCCTCGCGCAGGTAGATGCACTGGTAGCGCGGCTTGCCATCGTCCGTGAACCCCACGAGTTCATACCGGCAGCGGAACGCGATGCCCTTCTCGGACAGGTCTTTGACACCATCGATGGTGATCAGGATCTGGTTGCGCGCTATCGGCATGTTCGGACTCTCCCCACGAGAGCCCTTCTACTTCACGACACTAAGGCCATAAAGTCATATGGAGTCAATACGACATATTGCAGAAGAATACAAATTGCAGGATAGTCGGTGCAACTTTTGCGGGAGAGCGACATGAAACGAGAGGCGATGGCAGCTGCAATGGGAGTGATGGCGGTGTTTGGCGCCCCTGAGAAGGCGCAGGCCTATGACATCGACTGCGCCATCATGCTCTGCATGGCGGGTGGTTTCCCCCCGAGCACCGTCTGTGCGCGCGCCTATCGCACCATGATCCGCCGCATCACGCCATGGCCGAGCCTGCCGCCCTTCGGAGTTTGCACCTTCGCCCATGTGCCAGTCGAACTGGGTGGCCCTGGCGGGGAGGGTAAACTCGACACTAGCCTCCCCGAATACGAGTGGCTGAACCGGACCCATGTGATCTGGTTTCGAGGGCGGTCTTACAAGGAGCGGGATATGCCTCGGCAGTGGGATTGGTCGATCCGCTCCTGCGATCGCGAGAACCAAACCTGTCGCTTCATCCAGCGTGTCTACGGGTCCCGCACGCCCTGGCCCACGACATTCGTCTCGGAAAGCGGTCAGGAGATTGCCTACCCGACCAGCGGTGGCCTATGGCACTTCTATTCCCGCAGCATCATGGTCGAATACGGCGACTACGAAGGCAACATGGGCCACTCGGAGTGGTTCTCCTACTGATCCGATTTCTTGGTCGTCTCTAGGGAGAACGGCCTTGCCTCTACTGACCGAAATTCAACACCATCTGGATCGACGAGCCAACGGCGGCTCACGGAGCCATCGTTCCAGCGGTAATCGGTAAAGATGTGGACCTCTGTTTGACCAGCCACAAGGTAGCCTTCTTGGAAAGGCCAGCCTGATTGTTTCTTTACCACTAGCTTCGCGCCACCGTTGCCTTGTTCATTTTGCTACCGTTGTTCATTAGAACTCTGACTTATCCGAGCAAAAGGAGCGGCAGTCACCTTTGCCAGCTGAATCCAGCTTTCAAAAAATTCGGTTTCATTCCAAACCTTCATTCACTGTTATTGCCGAGGGAGGTGCTTTCCCGTTTTCACGATGGTTGAGGTCGCTCAAAAATGACTCGAAACCAACAAGAAAACTGCGAGTTCTGCTGCGGACCAGCGTTTCTATGTTCACCTGTGTCGGTGTCTTATAGATCCACTGCCGCACCCCGAGGTAGAAGATGCTCGAATGGAACCCCCAGATTAACTCCAGCGCCAGTTCACGGTCTTCTGGTTTCGAAAGTGCCTTTTGGCCCATGCTGACGAGTTGCTCATCAAGCAAGGGTTCAAAAATTCGTCTACGCAACATTGAAATATATCGCTGAGAAATGATCGGGTCTTCGAAGGCGGACAGTAGAAAAATGCGCACCCAATCTTTTTGAAGCACCACCCTTGAGTAATCTAATAGGTAGCGTTCCAGTCTTTCCTGGACGCTAAGTTGGCGATCTCTCAGAATCTCGTCCCATTCCGGGTTCCAACGTCCGACATAGACCCTCTCATAAATCTTCTCGATAATCTCTTCTTTGGTCGCAAAGTATCGGTATAGCAGACTTTGGCTGACGTTGAGGTGTCGAGCCAGTTCGCGGGTGGAGAATGCAAATCCATGATCTGCCACAAATTCGATCGCACCTGTAAGAATCAGGTGTTCTCTGTCCTGCGGGGAAAGGCGCGTGCGCTTCTTGGGGGCGGGTGCTTGCGTGTCAGGGTTTTGCATCTTTTACTTTATGGTTTGGTGGTTCAGGCACTGCACAAATGTGCCCTGCCCAGGGCTTGGGCAGGGCGTTGGGCTTACCTTAGTGCATAGGGCAGCCAGGTGGAAATGCTTGGTATGAATGCCACGATGACCAGAACCAATATCTGCAAGCCGATAAATGGCATTACACCAAGATAGATGTTGCGTGTTGAGATGTCGGGTGGTGCAGCTGATCGGAAGTAAAACAACGCAAATCCAAATGGGGGGGTTAGGAACGATGTTTGCAAGTTTAGTGAGATCAGAATGGCAAGCCAGATCGGATCGATCCCGGACATCAGCAAAACAGGTGCGATCGTTGGTACAATGACAAAGATGATTTCGATGAAATCAAGGATGAAGCCCAAAAGGAACATGACCGCCAGAACGACCGCCAGCGCGGCGTAGGGGCCGCCGGGGACATTTGAAATCAGATGCTGCACCGCCTCATCGCCGCCAAACCCGCGGAAGACAAGCGACAGCATGGCTGCTCCGATCAGAATCATGAACACCATCGAACTCAGTCGAACGGTTTCGACGGCCGTGCTGGAAATTGCACCCGACTTGAAGACACGCAACAGAGCAACGAGGAAATACCCAACGAAAATCAGAACCGGGATAGCTACACTTATGCGCTCAAACAAAATCGGCACCTCGACATTGCCGAAAACCAGTTGCTTCAGAAATACAGCCGCAGCCAGGAAAAGCAGTGCGTTGTTGGCGTGTTTTCGGTGTTCTGACCCAAACCCGGCAAGCAATATGGCACCTGCAGCCCCGATCGAGGCGGATTCGGTTGGAGTTGCAACGCCGCCAAGAATTGAACCGAGCACACCGAGGATGAGCGCTAGTGGTGGAACCAGTCTAATAAGGAGAGATTTGATCGAAATCTTCATCTCCTCAGCTTCGGTTTCCGGTGGCGGCGGGCAAGTGTTGGGCCTGAAGAAAGTCAACAAAACCTGATAGGTGAGGAACACGACAACCATCAACAATCCGGGAACAATCGCACCGGCAAACAGATCCGAGATCGACACGGTGTCAGGTGAGAAATTTCCTTGGGCCAGTTGGGCTTTCTGGTAAGCTGAGGAAATCGTGTCTGCCAACAGGACCAGCACCAGTGAAGGGGGGATAATCTGACCGAGTGTTCCGGCCGCGCAGATTGATCCGGCAGCCAGGCGCGGCGAGTAACCCCATTTCAACATCACCGGCAAGGATAACAGTGCCATTGTTGTCACCGTCGCCCCTACAATGCCGGTCGACGCTGCAAGAAGAGCACCTACCAGAGTGATCGCAAAGCCAAGACCGCCGCGCCGCTTGCCAAATAGCCGACCGATGCCGTCTAAGAGTTCGGACGCAATGCCGCTTCGTTCTAGCATCGCTCCCATGAATACGAAAAGCGGTACGGCAAGCAGTACATCGTTGGTCATTGCTGCGTAAATACGCTGAGGGATGGCGGCCAAGAAGGAAGCATCGAAATGCTGGAAGAGGATACCAACCCCCGCCAAAAGCAGCGATACGCCCCCTAGAACGAAGGCCACAGGAAAACCGGACATCAGGCAGATGAGCAGGCCCGCAAATAGGGCGATCAAATAGAGGGTGTGAATGTCATCCATTTTGTGACCCCTTTGGCAGAACACACCGTTTTAGGATCGACAGGGCGTGCAGTATGAGGAGCAGCAAAGCGATTGGAATAACTGTTTTGAACAAGAAAACGCCGGGCAAACCGGATGCTTCTCGTGATCCTTCCAATGCGGTCCAGCTGTTGAGGACGTAGTCTTTGGACGCCCAAAACATGAATATGCAAAGCGGCAAAAGGAAAAACAGAATTCCCAAGGCATCAATGATGCGCCTGCGTCGTGCCGAAAACGTGTGATACAGCATATCGACACGTACGTGCCGATCTGAGGCCAGAGCGTCGGCCATAGCAAGCATGAACATGGTCCCAAAGAGGTAAAGGATCGCTTCCTGGGCCATCACGGATCCCGCATCAAAGAGGTATCGTGCGACAACCACTGCAAATTGGAGCAAGACCATTGTAACGGCCATCCATTTACTGATGGTTCCTGTCCAGGCAATGAGCTGTCCTAGCGCTCCCGCTCGCGCCATATGTGTTGTTGATTGTTCCATATCATTTTTCCCGGTCCCCGCCGTAGAGCAGGAGAGCCATTTGTTGGAGGGCAGGGGTGCAAAGCAAGGTGATCCGATCCGGGAGAAAGTGGTCCAATCCCCGGATCGGATCAGCTGACCACAAGGGTGGACAGGGGTCAGCTATCACTGGGCTTCTCTGCCCTGTTTCAGGCGCGCGTTTGCGTAGTCACCAATTTCGCCCCACTGGCGTTGGTTTTCGCGGAAGGCGATCCAGCTTTCGTGAACCTTTGTGGCCATTGGGCTTTTTGCAGCGCTTTCAGCGAGCACTTCCGGGGCGATGCGTTGCATCTCTTGGACAATGTCCGAGGGCCATTCGTGCAGTTGCACGTCATGATCATTCACAAGCGTGTTCAGTGCATCCAGATTTCGAGCGTTGTATTCAGCAAGCGAAGTGACATATTCCGCATCAGCGGCGTCCTGCATGATGGCCCGCTCGGTGTCGCTGAGGCCTGCCCAAACTTCGGCGTTCACATGGGATGACAGCGTATGCCCCATCTCGTGGAAGCCAGGGTAATAGTAGTGTTTTGCCGCGCGGTGAAAGCCGAAGGCCAAGTCATTCCATGGGGCGATCCACTCAAGCCCGTCGATTGTACCGGATTGCAGCGCTGTAAACAGCTCGCCACCGGGGATGTTCACCGGAGTCGCCCCAAGCCGGGACAGCATCTGCCCGCCCAGACCGGGATACCGGACGCGAAGGCCCTGAAGATCAGCGGCGGTTTCAATCGGGTTCTTAAACCACCCGCCCATTTGCGCGCCGGTGTTTAGGTTGGCAAGCGGCTTGACACCATGGGCTGCACCCAACTCGTCCCAAAGCTCCTGACCACCGCCGAATTTCAACCAAGTGAAATGCTCATCGGCGGTCAATCCAAACGGAACAACCGCAAAATACACAAAGGCTGGGTCCTTTCCGAACCAATAGTAAGGCGTGTCATGGGTCAGATCGCCCGCGCCCGATGCTACAGCGTCCAGAACCTCAAATGGCGCAACAATTTCACCGGCTCCGTACACTTTGATGCGCAGCTTGCCTTCACTCGCATCTGACACGCGTTTTGCAAATCGCTCAGCGCTGGTTCCTAGGCCGGGAAAATTTTTTGGCCAGCATGTCAGCATCTTTAGCTCTGTCCCGCCCTGAGCAAGGGCGGGAGCCGCGAGCGCTGCAGCTCCTGTGGCCGCCGTCGCAGTCTTGAAAAATTTTCGTCTTGTGACCTTGAAGCTCATCACGTTTCCTCCCTGATATATGATGATCAATCGATCAATAGAAATAGCTAGAAGATGCGTCAACAAAAAAAATACTTGTGTTTAAAAGGGAAAAGATGTGTATCACTAAAGATCATGTGAACTATAGGAGAGAGAAATGGCTGACATATCCTGCTTGGAGCAATACTCCAAATGGGCACCAGACAAGAGGCAAGAGATCGTTGAAAACTGGACGAATCGTCAGGTTGGATCGCGCGTAGTCTCTGAAACCGACACGTTGCGAATCTGGCATCTGGAACTTCAACCAGGAGAACGCGCACCGTTTCACCGCCATGAGGAATCCTACTTCTGGACGGTGCTTGGGGATGGGAAGTCCCGCTCCCACTATCATGATGGAGAAATCAGGGACACTGACTATCGGGCAGGAGACACACAACACTTCGACCTTCGAGAAGGAGACTTTTTTGTTCACGACCTCGAAAATATCGGAGAGACTCCTCTCGTTTTTGTAACTGTCGAATTCAAGGCCTGAACTTAGGCCCGACTGGCATTCCCAAACGATGCCGGGCCTACTCAATTCCCAAAGAAAGAGCGCTTGGAAATGATACATACGGTTCATAACGCATTCACGGGTGAGACGATTGCTGGAGTTGAACTGAATACTTGGCAAGACGTGGACAAGGCGCTTGATCGAGCGAACGTGATCCATCGAACAAATACGGCGGGTCTGCCCGTTTGGCGGAGAATTGAGATCTTGGAGCGTTTGGCAGCGAGGATTCTAGAATGTCGTGAAGAACTTGCCCTGCAAATCGCCGTTGAGGGCGGCAAGCCTTTAAAGGACGCTTTGGTAGAAGTTGACCGCGCTGCTCAGAGCACGAAACTCGCATCGACAGTTTTGGCCGAGACTGGCGGTAGGGAAATCCCAATGGACCTCACTCCCGCTGGGCAGGGAAGGATAGCCTTTACGAGGCAAATCCCCATTGGACCAGTTGTTGCGGTTAGTGCCTTCAACCACCCTTTGAACTTGATTGCCCATCAGGTCGCACCCGCGGTCGCGGCCAACTGTCCTGTAATTATTAAGCCATCGATGCAAACACCGATGTCCTGCCTGAGCTATGTTCGCTTGCTGCACGAATCTGGTTTGCCAGAAGAGTGTTGTACTGTTGTGTTGGTGAAGCGAGATGTCGCAGAGCAATTGGTTTCGGATCCACGGGTTGCGTTCTTTAGCTTTATCGGATCCGCCGATGTCGGTTGGTCATTGCGAAGCAAGCTTGCGCCTGGTGCCCGGTGCGCACTGGAACATGGTGGTGTAGCGCCAGTAGTGATTGCTGAGGATGCGTGTATCGGCTCTGCTGTGGAGAGTGTTGTCAAAGGCGGTTTTTATCACGCCGGGCAAGTTTGTGTTTCTGTGCAGAGGGTATTTGCGGTAGGGAACGCCGCAGATACATTTGTTGATGAACTGGTCGAAAAAACTTCCGAACTCGTCACTGGTGATCCGCGAGAACCGGACACGGATGTTGGTCCATTGATTTCAACTGGAGAAGTTGACCGAGTTTCTGGCTGGGTTGACGACGCAGTTCTGGGAGGTGCGAACCTGCGGTGTGGTGGTGCCCGAATATCAGAACGAACCTATGCACCGACCGTTTTGATTGATCCTCCCGAAGATAGTCAAGTCGCAAAGTCGGAGGTATTTGGTCCAGTTGTTTCGGTGTTCAGATGCGCGACAGTTGAAGAGGCGGTCTCCAGAGCAAATGACGTTGACGCTTCGTTTCAGGCCGCCGTGTTTAGCGAAAGCCTGGATACCGCACTAGCAGTTGCCGAAAACTTGCGTGGCTCTGCGGTGATGGTCAATGATCATACCGCCTTTCGTGTTGATTGGATGCCATTCGCTGGTTTGGGGACATCTGGTCTGGGCGTCGGCGGGATCAAAGGCACTTACCATGACATGACAGTCGAAAAGATGACTGTAATTCGACGTTGAGCATCTCGTCGCTCACCAACAGTATCAACAAAAAATGGCAGAGGTAGAAATGAAGGCTGCGGAACTGCTTGTGAAATGCCTTGAGAATGAAGGTGTCGAGTACATCTTTGGCGTCCCTGGCGAAGAGAATATCGATGTGATGGACGCACTTGTGGATAGTTCAATAGAGTTTGTCACGACACGCCATGAACAAGGGGCAGCGTTTATTGCGGACGTGTATGGACGCTTAACTGGACGCGCAGGAGTGTGCCTTTCAACGCTAGGGCCTGGTGCGACAAATCTGGTTACCGGGATTGCGGATGCAAACATGGATCGTGCGCCAGTTGTGGCGATTGCAGGGCAGGGTTCGACAGCGCGTATGCATAAGGAAAGCCATCAGATTTTGGATCTTGTGAACCTGTTCGAGCCTATCACCAAGTACGCAACGCAAATTCCTTTGCCCGAAATTATTCCTGAAGTTGTCAGAAAGGCCTTTAAGATAGCACAGACTGAAAAGCCGGGCTGTGCATTCATCGACCTGCCTGAAAACATTGCAGGCTCCAACCTCCCACCGGCAACGCCACTTCGTGTACAACAACCGGTCGATCCTATTGCACCGTCTGGAAAATGTGCGGAAGTAGCTCAAATGGTGGATGCTGCAAAATCAGTGATGATTATCGCTGGCAATGGCGTCATCCGGGAAAAAGCATCCACTGCTTTGGTAGCCTTCGCAGAGGCAATCAATGCCCCTGTTGCAACAACGTTCATGGCTAAAGGGGCGATTCCATTCAGCCATCCATTGTGCCTTGGAGCTATCGGGTTGCAGGCAAAAGACTTCGTTAGCTATGGCGTTGACGCTGCTGACCTCGTGATTTGTGTGGGTGTGGATATGGTCGAGTATCATCCTCGCCTATGGAATCCTGAGTGTACCAAGAAAATAATTCACATCGATCGGAGCCCGGCTGAAGTTGATGAACACTACATTTTGGAAGCGGGCATCGTTGGTACAATTCGTGATACACTTGCCAGGATTTCTGCAAAGGTGAAGGCAAGGCCCGCCTCCCAGCTTCATGAACTCCGAATGAGCATTGCGACCGAGGTGTCGGAGTTCCAGAACGACGGCAGTTTCCCTGTTAAGCCTCAGAAGATTGTTTGGGATCTTAGGCAGGCGCTCGATGTGGAAGACATCGTCATTTCTGATGTGGGGGCGCACAAGATGTGGATGGCGCGCATGTATCAAGCCGAACGTCCAAATACCTGCATCATTTCGAACGGCTTTGCTTCAATGGGCATTGCGCTACCGGGCGCTATCGCTGCCAAACTGGCTTTCCCAGATCGTCATGCCGTTGCAGTGTGTGGAGACGCTGGCTTCATGATGAACAATCAGGAAATCGAAACCGCTATCCGACTGGGCCTTGATTTAGTGGTTCTGATTTTTAACGACAGCAAATATGGACTGATTGAATGGCATCAGCATCGGCATTTTGGACGTGCAACAGGCATTGAATTTGGCAATCCCGATTTTGTCAAGTTTGCAGAAAGCTTTGGCGCCAAAGGATATCGCGTAGAGAGTAGCGAAAGCTTGCTACCTATTCTGAGCGAAGCTCTGCACGACGGCACGGTGTCGATCATCGACTGTCCAGTGGACTACTCAGAGAACATGAAGCTTACCCGAAAGCTACAGAGTTTGGTGGTGCCTTTGTAGGAAGAGGTTTGTGCGAATTTTTTAAGTAACTCAAACTCTCATGTTTGCTTTAGCACTCTAATTGTCCGCGCCCTTTTGCACCATCTTCTAATGAGAATGATGGGGGCATACATGCAACTTGATCACATCACAATTCGTACTTCTAACCTCCCAGAGGCGCGGGCGTTCTTCCTTGAGGTTTTTCCGGATTTGGAAGAACGCCCGCGACCCAAAGCGATTCAAGCAATCCCAGGTCATTGGCTCTTTGCGAAGGATGAACCCATCGTTCATCTCATCGGGTCCCACGATGGACACTTGGACCGGGGAGGAGAGGCGTGGGATCATATTGGCTTTCGTTTGAAGGGATATGAGGCGTTCCGTGCGCGGCTTGATCGGTTGAAGATACCATTTGCCCCGATGGAATTGCCTGAGTTGGGAGAGCGTCGGCTGTTTTTCAGAACGCCTGGCGGGCCCGTAATCGAAACAGTATTTCGCGAACCCCAGAACAAGAAGGAACACTAGATGGGCTTTGAAAAAACCACGAAAACTATCGTTATTGGCGGCACCTCAGGGATTGGTCGTGCAGTGGCAGAGTTGTTGAGTGCGCGGCCGGGTGAGGTGGTGGTGGCCAGTCGTTCAAACGGGCTCGACATCTCAGACGAGGATCAAGTGAACGAGTTTTTTAAACGGCAAGGATTGTTTGACCATCTTGTGGTGACAGCTGGATCGCGAGCCCCAAGTGGGAAATTGGTCGGTCTGAATTTGAACAGCGCAAGATCAGCATTTGATACGAAATTCTGGGGAAGCGTGAATGCGGTTCACGCTGCCGCGTCAAATATTCGACCCGGAGGAACAATCACCTTAACGTCCGGTTTTCTGGCGCGGCGCACGGTGCCAGGGACGTTTGTCAAAACGGCAATGAATGCTGCCCTTGAGGCGACCGCCAAGATACTCGCGCGTGAGTTGGCACCGCTGCGCGTCAACGTAGTCAGTCCCGGTCTGACGGAGACAGAAGCCTACTCAGGAATGGAAGCCACCGCTCGCAGCCAGATGCTTCAAAATGCGGCGGCAAGCTTACCGGCCGGTCGAGTTGCGCAACCTCATGACCTCGCTGCGGGCTACTTGTTTGCCATTGATACGCCGTCTGTCACAGGCGCTGTCATTGATATCGAAGGCGGAGCACTTGTCGCATAGGTTTGACCTCAGTTCGATGTCAAAAATCTCGATTTTTGGACGTTAGGACTGTTAGCCCGATGATCCGGTCACCTGATACGAGAGAATCCTGCAAGCCAGGTCGGTGTACACGGCGCCGACCTGCGTCTTTTGATGCGCCGTATCTGATGCTATGGATTTCGATTGTCATTTTGGGGATTAACTGGCCCATCATGAAGCAGGCGTTGCTTCATGTGACCCCGTTTTGGATGGTCGCGCTACGCTATTGCCTAAGCGTGCCAGTAATCGCTGTTTTTGTAATAGTCGCGCGGCATAGATTGCCGAAGTTTGAGCGGCGGGATCTGCGTGTTATTCTTGGCGTCGCGCTGCTTCAGTTTGTTGCGCAGATGGGGTTGGTGACGCTGGCCCTGCAATGGGTGCCAGCCAGCACCGCAAGTATTCTCATATACACCACGCCGGTGTGGTTGGTGCTGATTGACCGGATTTTATGTCGACAACAGGTTTCGCCACGTCGACTTTGGCCGACGCTGGCCTCTGCGACTGGCTGTGTTCTGGTCTTGTTAGGAGCCGGTCAGGTTGGAGACGTGGGGCCGCTGTTATTGATCTTGCTCGCCGCGCTATTCTGGTCATCTTCGATGAAGCTTATCGCGACGCATAACTGGATGGGCGATGTCCGGGATGCGCTTTTCTGGCAATTTCTGGTTGCAGGGGTGATCTCTCTTCCAATTGCGTTCTGGATGGAAGGGGGGATGAAGTTCCATTCTTTATCGTTCGCCGGGTTGGGGCTTCTTGCATTTGTCGGTCCGGTGGCCACAGGGCTTGGGTTCGGACTGATGGTGGCGGTAGGGCGAACGCTTCCTGTATCGCAAATCGCGTTGTTCAGTACGTTGTCACCGGTGATTGGCTTTGTGAGCTCTGCACTCTTGCTGGGTGACCCTTTGAATTTGATGATTGTGGTGGGTGCGGGAACGCTGCTTCTGGCGCTTGTGTGGGGAGCCTTATCAAGCAAGTCTTCTGCTTAGATTTAAATTGGCCGAAAATCTACAAAAACTGACCTGAGCGCGAATGCAGGCCAATCTTTCCTTTCGCAAAATATCGGCAACTCGGGGTGTGACCCCGCTTTCAGGAATTATCTGAGGATGTTGCGATGACCGTGCTGGATCTGCCCAAACCCGACTATGCAAACAATATGAAACTGATCGGTCATTCTGATCAAGGCGGTCGCCCGGATGGGGTGCAGTTGATGATCAACAAGGGTTTTGCGTTTACTGGGCATATGTTTTCAAAGGGGTTTAGCGTGATTGATGTGCGCGATCCCCACAACCCAAAACCCGTGGCATATGTGCCTGCACCGGCTAACACGTGGAATATCCACCTTCAGACCCATGAAGACCTGCTTCTGGTGATCAATGCAAAAGACATGTTCGCGTCGGCAGAGTTCCAGGATGAAACCGAGTATTACAAAGGGGCATTGGGCAAGAAGGTCGGCACAGCGCAGCAGACACGGCAGCGCGACTGGACCGCCGGTATGACGGTTTACGATATCTCCAACCCGGCTGAGCCAAGAAAGATTTCGTTCATGCCTGTTGAGGGCGGGGGGATTCATCGGATTTGGTATACAGGCGGGCGTTGGGCTTATGCGTCTGTGCTTCTGGACGGGTTCACAGATTACATCTTCATGACAATCGACATAGCCGATCCAGCTAATCCGAAAGAGGCAGGGCGTTTTTGGTTACCGGGCATGAACCTGGCTGCTGGTGAAGAACACAATGGCGAGCGGCGAGGTGGGTTGCACCATGCCATCATTCATGGCGATACGGCTTACGGAGCTTGGCGCGACGAGGGCATGGTGGTCATCGATGTGACAGACCGCAGCAATCCGGAATTGATTGTCCATAAAAACTGGTCCCCGCCGTTTGGTGGCGGCACGCACAACTGCCTTCCACTGCCGGACAGAGACCTGCTGGTTGTTGTAGACGAAGCGGTGCTCGACAACTGCGAAGACGGGATCAAGCACATCTGGATGTTTGATAACCGTGTGCCTTCAAGCCCGGTCAGTATCTCGACGTTCCCGATCCCGTCAGAGGCTGAGTATTGCAAGAAAGATGGGCATTTTGGGCCCCACAACATCTATGAGAACCGGCCCGATGGGTTGGTGAGCGATCAGTTAATTTTTTCAACCATGCAGAATGCAGGCATTCGCGTGACTGACATTTCAGACGCCTATCGCCCCATGGAAGTGGCGGCCTTTGTTCCGCCCAAGCCAAACCGGTTGATTGATCACCGTCCGGGCCGTCCATTGGTGATCCAGAACTGCGATGTCTATGTCGATAAACAGGGGCTTGTATACGCAAACGACTACAATGGCGGGTTGTTCATTCTGGAGTATCAAGGCTGATATGAAAGATGTGCCTGTAGGAATACCCAGTGTAACGGAGACGGTTCAGAACTATCTTTCTGCGCTGCAAGACGCGGGTTTTGCCGGAGAGGTGACGTCTGATCTCGCGGATCGTGTTGCTTGTTCGACCGACAATTCGATTTACCAGGTCATGCCGCAGGCGGTGATCTATCCGTTTGATGGGGACGATCTGGTCCTTGCGGTTCAGGTCGCGCAAAGGGCGGAGTTCACATCGGTGGTGTTCCTTCCAAGAGGGGGAGGGACATCGACCAATGGACAGTCATTGGGGGGCGGTGTTGTCGTGGATACATCACGCCATATGCGGCGTATTCACGACTATGATCCCGAGACCGGACTGGTTCGTGTCGAACCCGGTCTGGTCCGTGATAAGCTGATTGATTTTCTGGCCCCACATGGGCGGTTCTTTGCGCCGCATGTCTCTACCACAAGCCGGGCGACGATCGGTGGCATGGTGTCAAATGACAGTTCGGGTAAAGGCTCCGTGGTTTATGGAAAGACCTCGGATCACATACACTCGATCGAGCTTGTTCTACCCGACGGAAACGTGGCGACGTTCGATGCGAAAGGTGCAGTTGGCGACAACGACGTAACCCAAGCGGCCGACCGTATCTGTCGTGACGTTGAGAAGAAACTGGCGCCACATTTTGACGAGATAGCGCTGCGCTTCCCAATAATGAAACGTGGCTTTACCGGTTATAATCTGAAAGAGGCTCGGGCACGGGATGGGGGGCTCAACCTGCTAAAGCTCTTGGCCGGGTCAGAGGGGACCCTGGGGTTTATCAAATCTGTCACCCTGAAATCCGAACCGATCCCTGCCCATACGGCGCTTGCGGTGTTGGTGTATGACAGCCATGACACCGGACTAAGGGCGGTCCCGGATCTGCTGGAAGCTCGCCCTCATGCCATCGAATTTATAGACGACAAAATTCTCGGAGCGGCTCTTCGCTCTCCGTTTGCTGAGGATGTTCGCCAGGTCCTGGGGATCACAAATGAAGGTGGTGCTTTTGCTGCGCATTTCTTCGAGATGTCAGATGAGGATGAGCAGGAACTTGCGCGTAGACTTGACAGTCTTAAGGAACATTTGGACAGCCGCATCGCACCTGAGTTGCGCCCCATCGGCATTAAGATCCTTGGATCACCTGAAGATATCGCACGCGTCTGGGAAATCCGCCGGGCGTGTCAGGGGCTGCTCGCGGGATTTGACAAAAACAAACGCGCGGTCGCGTTTATCGAAGACTGCGCAGTGCCACCTGAAAACCTGGCTGACTTTGTCGCAGAGCTGGAAGCCGTTCTGGAAGCACGTAACATTCCTCTGGGGATGTATGGGCATGCAGATGTGGGGTGTGTGCATATCCGGCCGCTCATGAACCTGACGGCGGAAGATGAGCGCCGCCAGATCCGTCAGATTTCGGATGCAGTGTTCGCTCTGACGCAAAAATATGGTGGGCTGTTGTGGGGAGAGCACGGAAAGGGGCTGCGAGGTGAGTACTCCGAGCAGGTGATTGGCAGCGATCTTGTTCAGGTTATGCGCCAGATAAAGACGGTGTTCGATCCGTCGAACCGGATGAACCCAGGAAAAATTGCGCGGCCAATAGATGACCGGGCGCCTGTTTTGGCCTTGGATGAGGTTCCGATGCGCGGTGCCTTTGATGCACAAATTGGGCCCGTGTTGGCTGAGCAGTTTTCCAACACCCTGAGGTGTGATGGTAATGGCGCCTGCTTTAACCAAGATGCCGCACAGCCATTTTGTCCGTCATATAAGATCACAGGCGATCGCCGTCTCTCACCCAAAGGTCGCGCCGGCATGCTGCGTGAATGGGCGCGAGTGCGCTCGACTGGTGATACCGTCGGTGCGCGCGATATCGCAGACGAGCTCAACGTGATCCTCGAGACGTGCCTTGCGTGCAAGGCCTGTGCAGGGGCGGGTTGCCCAGCGAAGGTGGATATCCCCGAGATGAAATCCCAGTTCCTGAACTGGTATCATGAGGACCACAAGCGACCCGTTTCTGATCTTCTCGTAGCCAACCTCGAGCGGGTGGCACCATTGTTGGATCGGATTGGCGGTCTGGTAAATATTTTGCAATCTACCGTGTTGGTCAGGTGGAGCATGGCGTGTGGATTTGGGTTGGTTGACTTGCCTAAGCTTCGCCATCGCCGCGGTTTCTTCGATCAGTTGCAAAAGCTGAATGTTCAGACCATGTCTGCGGCCACCCTGCTTAGGATGGGAGACGCGGAGCGGGCAGAGACTGTTGTAATTGTTCAGGACTGTTTCACAAGTTTCTATGACGCCGACGTTTTGCTGGCCCAGGTTGAACTGGTGAAAAGGCTTGGCTACACCCCGGTCCTGTTGCGCTATCGTGCGGGGGGCAAACCCTTGCATGTAAGAGGGATGTTGAAGCGGTTCAGGCAGATAGCGCAGCAGAACGCACATGATCTTGCGGAACTATTCAAAGCCGGATTCTCGCTTGTTGGTGTCGATGCGGCAACCACGTTGATGTACCGGCACGAATACATCGAAACGCTGCCTAATTGCCCAGATCTAGGCGTGCAACTGCTCAGTGAATGGCTGGATGCGCAAGACTTGCCTCTGCTTGACGGAGATATCTGCTACACGATGATCCAGCATTGCACCGAGCGTTCGCTGGAGCCGCAAACCTCTGTGCAATGGCAGAGTATTTTTGAACGCTGTGGTCTATCGGTCAATCTTGTCAAAGCCGGGTGCTGTGGAATGTCAGGCTTGTTTGGCCATGAGGCTAGCCATCAGGAGATGTCGCGTGGGCTTTATGACGAGAACTGGCGGGCGGTGGTCGAAGCCGAAGCGGAAGGGGGTTTGGTTGCAACCGGTTACTCCTGTCGCTCCCAGGTGAACCGTTTGTCAGACGTACAGGCGCTCCACCCAGCCCAGATCTTGTTAAGCCACCTAAGAAATCGTTGATGTTCATCTGATGAATACATCGGGTGCATATCTAGTGCACCCGATGTCATACATTCAAAGCTCTTCGCGCTCCTTGTTGTAAGGATGTGTCCGGTCATTCCCAAAAACCGAGCGATAGGTGTCGTATCGTTTCCCCAAATGCTCTCGCCAAACAGAAAGCCCAAGCAATAAGATGCTGACCACCACGAGAACTGCGGTCAGGATGGGCATCGGGTATTGCATCAGGCCGGAACCGACAGCTGCGGCAGCACAAAGCATGGTAAAGAACCCTGCGGTTTTGTGGTAAGATTCCATGCGGCGGCGGCGTGGGGTCATGCTGAAATGGTCTCCTTCCCAGGTTTTGGGATCTTCGGGGTCAGCGATCTCGTAGTACCGTCCCCCGTGGGAACCGCGAAAGAATGCCGAAATACCTTGCAGAACCCCAAGTCCGATTGTTGCAAGGCCAAAGATGGAATGCAGCGATCCGGAGACGCCTTGGCTGACGACCAGCGCAACCAACATGCCCGCCAGAGACAGAAGAATTGCCAAGTTCAGCCCCCACTGATGAATGTGAAACCAAACCCACTCCGGACGCCATATGGTTCGATAAGCGGTGATCCCAGTTTTGGTGGGTTTCGGTTTGAAATAGCGCAAAGAGATAATGCCAATGGGGACCAGCACGAACCACACGGTAACCATCAGGATGGCGTGATAATTCCAGTGGATTTCAACCGTGCGGCCAAGGAATTCGAGATAGACCTCTTCGGGGATGTTGTGTTGAGTTTTCATGGTTCCTCCCTCAAATGCGGCTTATTCTTCGCGTGGCCCCGCAATGACCGTAAAGCTGGCTTTGGCCAGTGTGTGCTGGTGAATAAAAAAACCGGCAAGGGCTCCTGTAGCGTTGTCCGGAATGTCCAATGTCTCGGCATTCAGTGCATGCAGATAGAACGTGTATCTGTGCTTACGACCCACCGGAGGGCATGGCCCAAAATAGCCTGGCTCACCAAAATCTGTATTCGCTTCTTTGATACCCTCCGGCAACGGCCCACTGTTTAATCGGGTAATATGCCTTGGAATGTCATAGGCGACCCAATGCCAAAATCCACTGCCTGTGGGGGCGTCTTGATCATAGAAGGTGAGAGCAAAGCTCTTGGTCCCAGCCGGTACGTTCTGCCATTCGAGCCTTGGGCGTTCGTTCTCACCGCTGCAACCAAAACTGTTCAGGTATTGTGCGGCCGAAATGTTGGCGTTTTCTTCAAGTGTGGTGCTGTTGAGTTGCAGTGTTTGCTGATCCGTCACATTTCTCTCCTAGGCCGGAAATTCTGACGACATCGGACCACTTGCGCATTTTAACCACTGACTCGGTGGGGGTGCCTTCAACACTCATCTGACCCAATATCGCCCATTTTCGGTATTTTTGCCAAAAACGGACACTCAGGCATGCGAGATTCGGACAAACTCCTTGGAAATTCGGTCAAAGGCTTCGCGCTGGATGTGCTGGAGGTCTCTTGCTTTGTCGACAGTGCATTGATCCATTCGTCAGCCTTTTAGAGGCTAGATATTTTTTCCGCACTTGGGCGCACCGATCTGGCAAACGCGGAAGGTGTCTTTCCGACATAGTCCAAGAAGGCGTTTGAAAAGGCGGAGCTGCTGGAAAATCCCACCTCAAAGGCTGTCTCGGTCACAGATTTCTTTTCTTTGCGCAGCAGTTCCATGGCCTTGTTCATGCGGAGTTCCCGAATGAACTCCCGCCAGCTTTGCCCTAGTTCGGTTTGCATATGGCGCCGCAGAGTACGTTCGGACATTCCAACATGTTCGGCGACTTCGGGCAAAGAGGTGGCTGGCCCGCGCGACCGCGCAAAATCTATGACCCTCTGGATGGCTGAGTTCTCTGCATAAGGTGTCCACATGATCCTCTCATGTTGGAACCAGCCCGGGACCATATCCCCCAATGTCACAAAAAAGGCCTTGCTTTTGCGTCGACTCCGCTCTTCTTCCGGGCTCCATTTCAGCGAATACTGCGCCATATGCGCCGCGATATCGGGGATTTGGCCAACCCAACAACCGTCGTGGTTCCAGGTTACTTCATTCTTGCAGAACTTCATCACCAAACCAGAAGAGGGCATTCGAATCCGAATTCGAAACATTCGGCCGGCTGGTATGAAAACCATGTAGTCGGCGGGGATCGCCCACTCACCATTGTGGCCGTAAAGCTCGATCTCTCCGGATTGACACATCACCAGTTGCCCGGCGGGTTCTTGCTCCGACTGAAATGAGCTGCGGTCGGCCTTGAATGCTATGGAATGGCTATGCTCCGGGTCGGTGATGCTAAACGGTTTATCCATCTGAATTTCCATAAAATAAGCTTCCCAGCAATGCGATAGAGTGGGTTCTTTGCACAAGTACCAACGTGGCCGATTCAAGAAACATATTGGCCGATTATCGAATGCGGGACAAGTCCGAAATAGTGGATAAATGTCAAATCGTTTAATTTAGGACACCTGAGTTGGCGATGATGGGAGGAAGAACATGGACAAAGAGCGCATCAAAAATGCGGGCGTTCCAGTCTTGTCAATCGAAGGGTTGAACAAGCGGTTTGGTGGAACGAAAGCCGTGACAGATGTCAGCTTTACTGTTTCAAAAGGGGAGATTGTCGCGCTTCTCGGCGAGAATGGCGCGGGCAAGTCAACTCTGATCAAAATGCTCGCCGGGGTTTATTCGGCCGATAGCGGACGCTTCTTGTTTGAAGGTAGCAAATTTGATCCCAGAGGCTCAAATCCGGGCGTGGCATTCATTCACCAGGATTTGGGACTGATTGAATGGATGACCGTCGCCGAGAACATCGGCTTGATGCAGGGGTCGTTTGAACGTCGGTTTGGTCTGATCAACTGGCGATTGACCCGTAAGCGTGCCAGCGAAGCCCTTGCACTGGTTTCCGATGCAATTGACCCGGATATGCGGGTGCAAGAGTTGACGCGTACTGAGAAATCCCTAGTCGCGATTGCGCGGGCTCTCGCGCGCAATGCCAAGTTGCTTGTGTTGGATGAGCCCACGGCGAGCCTTCCGCAGTCAGATGTTGAAATGCTGCACGAGGTTTTATGCCGCCTCAGGGAAACCGGTGTGGCAATGATCTATGTGTCGCATCGCCTGGATGAGGTATTTGCGATCGGCGATCGTGCAGTGGTGTTGCGAGATGGGTTTCTGGTTGGAGATGAGCCAATTGGAAAGCTGGATGGCGATAGCCTGATCCAGTTGATCATTGGGCGCGCATTGGAAGAGGTGTTTGTGCACCCACCCGCGATGGAAAACAGCCCCGTTGCGCTTCGACTGTACGAGATGTGTACCGAAGATGTGGGACCAGTGAGTTTTGAACTGCGCCGCGGAGAGGTCCTGGGGTTGGTTGGGCTTCGCGGCGCGGGGCAGGACGCCGTCGGACACGCCTTGTTTGGACGCAGCCCGATTGAACAAGGCCGTGTCGAGCTTGAAAACGGCGCGCCTCTCAAAACCTCGCATCCACAACAATCCATCGAGCAAGGAATCTGCATGGTGGCTGGTGATCGGAACGCTGAATCCATCGCTCCAGGTCTGACCATTCAGGAGAACCTTTTCATCAACCCGGCGCTGACTGGGCGTAGTAACCTGTCGTTTCGCACACCTGCCGATGAGGCTCGCGAAGCGCGCAGCATTGGTGACGCGTTCGATATCCGCCCCAACGATCCAGCGGCACCCATTGAAACTCTGTCAGGTGGCAACCAGCAGAAAGTTGTGATGGCCAGGTGGATGAGCGTTGGAGGCTCGGTCCTGATCTTGGAAGATCCAACTGCGGGCGTGGATGTTGGGTCAAAAGCCGACATCTACGCACTTCTGGCCAAAGCGCTGGAAAACGGGCTTGCGGTGCTACTTATCTCGACCGATTTCGAAGAGGTGGCCGCATTGAGTCACCGCGCTTGCGTCTTTCATGACGGCCAAATTGTTGCGGAGATCCCGCAAGAAGACCTCTCAATCACATCCCTACTGAATGCCGCGTCTTTGGATCCGGCGAGCAAGGAGCCCAGCCATGCAATCGCTTGAATCCAACGCACTCGAACCGACACAGGCACAGTTGAAAGGCCTTTCGACCCCCGCAAAGATCATACGCTTCCTGCCAGTTTACGGTCTGCCGATCCTGACGCTCGGGTTAATCCTGCTGTTTTCAGTTTTGCTACCTCAAACTTTCCCGACCTATTTGAACTTGCGCGCAATTCTAGGGGAAAAGTCGGTAATCGCGTTGCTGTCGTTAGCCGCAATGATCCCGATGATGACGGGCCGGATCGACCTGACAGTAGGATATGGGATCGTCATTTGGCACGTGCTCGCGATCAGTTTGCAAACGGTCTATGGATTCGATTGGACCATTGCCGTCGTCATCGTGTTGCTTGGGGGCTGCGCTTTGGGTTTGCTGAATGGCCTGTTGGTCGAGGTGGCTCGGATTGACAGCTTTATCGCCACGCTAGGAACGGGCACGGTCATTTACGCATTGGCGCTTTGGCATACCGGCGGTCGACAAGTGATCGGCGCGTTGCCCGAGGCGTTTACTGGCATCTATGCACACACAATTTTCGGCCTGCCAATTGCAGCGTTCTATGTCCTGGCTATCGCAATCGTGCTGTGGGTGGTGTCCGAATACCTGCCAATTGGCCGCAATCTTTATGCCATTGGCGCAAACTCGAGAGCAGCTGAACTGAACGGTATCCGTACCCGCCGTTATGTGATCGGAGCATTTATCGCGTCTGGCCTGATCGGTGCGATTGCCGGGATTGTTCTGGCGGCGAAACTGCGCATTGGCCAGGCCAGTGTTGGGCTCGAATTCCTTCTGCCTGCCTTGGTCGGTGCATTTCTGGGATCCACGACCATCAAACCGGGGCGCGTGAATGTCTGGGGCACGATGGTTGGCGTGATCATCCTGGCTGTCGGCATCTCGGGGATCCAGCAACTTGGCGGTGCGTTCTTTGTGGAGCCACTCTTCAACGGGGCCACCCTTTTGATTGCGATCGGCATTGCTGGCTACGCACAGCGCAAGCGGAGCTCCGTGCGTCATGCCCGTGTTCCCGACGTGAAAGCGGAAGCCAACGACCAACAAAAACAAGCCTGAAACATAGACGTTCAACGAGGAGGAAAACCATGAACACGACACTTCAAAAAGCGGTCTTCGCCGCGATGCTGGCCGGATCGGCGTTTGGCGGACAAATGGCGCTGGCAGATGCGGTCAGCGATGCCAAAGCCTACGTTGCTGCTGCCTCGGCGCCCAATGCACCCTGGACTGGGCCGACGGCCGGCCCGGAAGCCCAGCAAGGCAAAACCGTGGTCTATGTCTCTGCGGATCAGCGGAACGGAGGCGCACTTGGAGTGAGCGAGGGCGTCAAGGAAGCGGTTGCAGCCATTGGTTGGGATCTTCGCATCATTGATGGACAAGGATCGGTTTCCGGGCGCTCATCCGCTATGCAACAGGCGATCGCGTTGCAACCTGACGGAATTATCCTGGGCACGATCGATGCCAATGAACAGGCCGAGGCGATCCGTCAGGCGGATGAGGCGGGCATTGTGGTTGTAGGATGGCATTCGACCGCCTCCACTGGACCGTCGGACAAACATCCGATTTTCACAAACATCACGACCGACCCTCTTGAGATTTCGCGAGCTGCGGCGTCGCTCGCGGTCGCCGACAGTGATGGCACGGCAAATGTGGTGATTTTCACTGACAGTGTGTACGAGATTGCGATCGCGAAATCCGATGCCATTGCCGAAGTAATCAGTGCCTGCGAAGGGTGTAAGATCCTCTCAGTCGAAGACACGCCTCTGGCCGAGGCCAGCACGCGGATGCCGCCCCTGACAAACGCGCTGCTGCAGCGTTTTGGGGAGGACTGGACCTATTCTCTGACCATCAATGATCTGCCGTTTGATTTCATGGCTCCAGCTCTGATTTCGGCGGGCAAGGAGCAAGGTGGGTTCCCGAGGAATATTTCGGCAGGAGACGGGTCCGAGGCAGCATTCCAGCGCATCCAGCAGAACTTCTATCAATACGCGACTGTTGCGGAACCGCTTAATCTGCATGGCTGGCAGGCCGTTGATGAAATGAACCGTGCGCTGGCGGGAGAAGAGCACTCTGGATTTGTGGTGCCGGTTCATCTCTTCACTCCTGACAACGTGATGGAAGATGGTGGCGCCGATCTGTCTTATGATCCCGGCAATGGTTATCGCGATGTCTATCGCAGCATCTGGGGTGTGAACTAAGCCTTACAGGTCCAGGACTATGGCAGGCCCGCCTAATAGGGCCTGCGACTGGATCGGCTGCTTATGCATGATCCAGCCCCTGCCGGAAGTGACCTCTCCCCACGCTTCCGGCAGATTTCTGTTCAAAAAGGACCGAGTTCAGACGCACAAGATACATCTCACCGGAAGGAAACAGCATGTTATTTGACCTCAGAACATACCGCACCCGCCCCGGTACATTGCCAAAGCAATTGGCGCTATACGAAGAACTTGGGTTCGAAGCGCAAAAGCGGCATTTGGGAAACCCTGCCTTTTATGGTGTCGTCGAAAGTGGCGATGTGAATGCCTATATACATCTTTGGCAGTATGAGAATGCGGCGGATCGCGAGACGCGCCGCAAGGCCCTTTATGACGACGCCGATTGGTTGGCGTATCGTCAAGCCGGCGCGGAGCTGGGCTATCAAACCGAACAACACAACACGTTGCTGAAGCCTGCCAAGTTCTGGCTGCCCGGAACACGCAAATGAACCAGGATACAACAAAACCCGATCCGCTGGTTTGGGGGCAGGGAGGCCCTGTTTTCGAGGTGTTTCTAGAGCCAACTTGCCCGTTTTCAGCAATTGCTTTTGGAAAGCTCGCTTCTTTGCAAAAGGAGTTCGGAGAGAATGGGCTTGTTTTGCAGGTTTGGTTGCAGTCGCAACCCTGGCACATGTTCTCAGCAATTATCTGTCGCGCGATCCTGGCCGCGTCCTGCTGTGCTGATGGAAAAGCGTCTGCCTGGGCTGTGATGGAAGCCATTTACTCTCAACCTGAGAATTTCGAGTTTGAGCATCACTGCTCAGGTCCGAATATGGACGTGACGCCGAATGCTCTTATCGAGCGGATTGAATCTGTCAGCGGTGTCCCGTTGAAAGAGCAGTTTGCGCGGCATGATCTGGATCGGGAAATCAAAAAGCACGTCAAATATGCCCGGCAAAACGGCATTCACGCCTCCCCGACATTTATGGTCAACGGCATCGTAGATCCCGGTTTGGGAAGCCGCGATCCCATTGGAAACTGGGTGGATGCCCTGAGACAAGCGTAATGCGTTGGCGGCCCCATCAGGCCGCCAACCGTTGTTGGATTTATTCACCTGCGATTTCGAGCGCATCGTCGTGGTCAGGATAGTCGGAATACCCTACCGCAGTTCCACCAAACAGGTTTGCCGGGTCGAAATCGGCCAAAGGCAGACTTTCAGAAAACCGGCGAGGCAAGTCTGGATTGGCGATGAATGGTCGGCCATAGGCCACGATGTCGGCCAACCCATCGCTGATGATTTTCTCGCCACGTTCCTGAGTGTATTTTCCAGCAACGATAATGGTTCCCGAATACACCTTGCGTAGATCGTGGCGGAATTGTTCGGGTACGATAGGGGCATCATCCCAGTCGGCTTCGGACAGATGAACATACGCAATCCCGATGTCGTTCAAAGCCTCGGCGGCTTTCAGGATCACCTCGATGATCTCGTCATCTGCCATGTTGCGTTGGGTGATGTAGGGCGACAGCCGAATGCCGGTCTTGTCGGCGCCAATCTCATCGGCGACGGCTTTGGTGACCTCGCGCAGGAAACGGATACGGTTTTCCTGTGACCCGCCATAGTCATCCGTGCGCTGATTTGAAGACCGACGCAGGAACTCGTCGATCAGATATCCGTTTGCCCCATGAATTTCGACACCGTCAAATCCAGCGGCAATCGCATTGGCCGCACCTTGTCGGAAATCTTGAATGATGTCTGTGATCTCAGCTTTTGACAGCGCCCGCGGAACAGGGCAATCTACCATGCCACCTTCGCCAGTTTCCGGGTCAACGATCCAAACTTGTGCGTCTGGTGACAGAGCGGATGGCGCAACGGGTTTGCCATCAGTGTGAAAGCTTTCGTGGCTCATCCGCCCCACATGCCAAAGCTGCAAAAAGATGTGCCCTCCGACCTTGTGAACCGCATCTGTAACCAGTTTCCAGCCTTCGATCTGATCCGGGGTGAAGATGCCCGGGGTGAACGAGTATCCTTTGCCCTGGTTAGAGATTTGGGTGGCCTCGGTGATGATCAGGCCGGCGCTGGCACGCTGTGCGTAATACTCAGCCATCATTGCATTTGGGATATCGCCGGGTTGCGTTGTGCGGGCCCGCGTCATCGGCGCGACAGCAATGCGGTTGGGGAGGTTGAGGGGCCCCATCGTAAGGGGTTTGAACAGTTCTTTAGTCATGAACCTAGGTCCTTTTAGTTTTAAATTTGTTGCGAGCAGTTACCTGCTTGGCATTTCCAGTTGGACCTTCGCTTTTTTAGAAAAACTTGTTAATAGTCGTGTCAGCATAAAACCTTTTAGGATTGTCAAAGAATATGATCGAGAAAATTTCTGATCTGAGGCTGTTTAAACGCATCGTGGAACTTGGTTCACTTAGCGCGGCTGCAGGTGATATTGGGATCTCTCCAGGCTCAGCCTCTCTTCGCTTGTCAGCCATGGAGAGATCAGTCGGTGCCACCTTGTTTCGCCGGACTACACGACAGTTGCACCTAACATCGGCAGGCGAAGAGTTTCTTGAAGTTTCGTTAAATATTCTCAATGATCTGGCTGCTTTTGACGAACAGATTTCGCGTGAAAAACGAGAACTGTCCGGAATGATCAAGGTGACGGCCCCAGTGGATCTAGGCCGAAACTATATCGCTCCGTCGTTGGATCGGTTTGTCGAAGCGAACCCCGGTATTTCGGTGGACCTGGTGTGTACCGACCGCGTGACAGACCTAACTGAACGCGGGATCGATATTGCAGTGCGATACGGGGCGTTAATGGATAGCAGCCTGCGCATTCGACGCGTGTCCTCAAACAAGCGGATTCCGGTCGCTTCTCCTGAATATGTGGAGCGGGAAGGCGTTCCGGAGCATCCGAAGGATCTCGGGCGCCATGACTGTATGCTGCTGTCTTCTTTGGGGGACAAGAATGATACTTGGACATTTGTTGAGAACACCAAGGCGCTGACGGTGCGGGTCTCAGGTTCCAGGGCAACAAATGATGGTGAGGTGTTAAGGCGGTGGGCTCTAGAAGGCAAAGGTATCGCGTTGAAGTCTGCCTGGGATGTGGCGGAAGATTTGAACTATGGCCGTCTTGTGCCACTTCTGGTCCCGTTCTGCCCCCCCTCCGTGGATTTGCAACTCGTATTTCCACCGCTCGCGCGCCAACCGACCAAGGTGCGTCGTCTGGCGGATCACATCATCCGGGAATTGAAGATCCTGGACAAATGCCTGGAGACCATCAGTCTGAAGCCGCACTATTTGACCAATGACGGTGCCGCTCGTGAATGAGTAAGCCGAGGCGCTGCCGTCCACCTTGGAGAAATCAGATGTGCACAGAATTGGACCGAACGTGAAAGCGCTTCGGGTTATTTGAGTGGAAGTGGCAGATTGCCCAATTACCCTGTGGCAATCCAAGCCTCGCACAAATCGGGGTTTGCTGTGATCCACGAGCGGGCGACATCAGATAGATTACGCCCATCGATGCAGATTTCGCGATCCAAGCGAGACACCGTTTCATTCCCGAGGTGCATACGGTCAAGAAGTGCGCGGCCTTGGGCATTCAGCTTGTGGACCGCATCCTTTCGTAGCACCAAGGTTGCGTCGTCTCGCCCACCAAGCAAGCCCAATGGATCCTCCAATTCACGCAATTTGGACTGCCCGTGCAGCCACTGAGGATGCCAGAGCGGCACGATCGCCAATTCGCCCTTGGCTTCTGCATCCAAGTAAGCAGAGGTACACTCATCAAGAGTTCCATTTTCAAAGTGGAACCCTAGCGTATCAAGTTGATAATCTCGAACCATTTGCTTCGAAAATCTGCTGATGCCAGCTCCGGGACCAATGCCCTGAATGCGCTTGCGAAACAGTGCGGCAACCTGTGGATCAGCCAGATCAGCAACCGAGCGAATGTGCTGCGGGGCCCGGTCTGAAATGCCCCAGATACAATAGGGGTTATAGATGACGGAGAGTTTCAACAGATCGTCTGCGTACGGCCCGATGTAAGTTCCATGACTGGCAGGAAGCCAGGCGGATACGACTAGATCCACGTCACCTGCTTTTTGCATGGCGTACATGTCTTCATGGGGGGCTTCTATTACGTCCACTTCATGGCCGGTATTTGTTAGCAGCTCACAAAGAACTGCCGCCGCTGCCTTGTGAAAGCTAAGCGCGATTTGCCCAACAACCAAAGGTGTGTTCATCAGTAATTTCCTTCGTTCAATAAGCAGTTCCGGTCCGGAGCCGAACAAACACTTAGGAGTTTTGGCCTCTGCAAGATCGGAACAGACCATGTGCGTGTGGGCTGTTTGCGCCACGGTATCCATCGTTGCACTGGGTGACATTGCAGCGATGTCAAAACAATCAGCCAGTTTGGAAATCACAATTTGTCAGATTTGAAGAATGGAGGAGGCGGGTGCCTCCTCCACTACACGACATTAGTACGTCACTGAGATCTTACCGATTGTAGTGCCTGTTTCGATGGATTGATGAGCCGCCTTGAAAGATGCAGCGCTGAGCCCTGAAAACTCTTGTGTAACGGTTGAACGCAGCTTGCCCGTATCCGCGAGGCTTGCAATTTCGGCAAGAATCTCGCCTTGCCGTGCCAGGTCAGATGTGTTGAACAAGGATCTCGTGAACATAAGTTCCCATACGAAAGTTACGGACTTGCCCTGAAGTTTTGACAGATCAACGCCTCCATCAAACTCAACAATGGCACCGATTGTGCCCTGAGGCGCAATAAGGTCTGCCATTGCCTCCCAATGACCTTTGGTGTCTGCCGCGTTGAAAATGTAATCTACATTCTCAAACCCAAGATCGTGCACGGATGACACCAGATTGCGGTGATCAGCCACATGATCCGCGCCCATACGCTGAACCCAGTTACGGGTTTCCGAGCGTGAAGCCGTTGCGATGACCGTCATTTTCGTCAGGGCTTTTGCAAGCTGGATCATGGTTGAGCCAACACCGCCTGCTCCACCGATGATCAGCAGCGAGCCGCTCTGACCTTTGGACAGTTTCATGCGATCAAATAGCGCTTCATAGGCCGTCAAAGATACCAGGGGCAGGGCTGCGGCTTCTGCATTTGCCAGGGTTTGAGGAGCTTTTGCGGTAATCCTAGCATCCACCGCCTGATACTCTGCATAAGAGCCATCGCGGGTGACATCGCCAGCGTAAAACACGCGGTCCTCAAGCGCAAAGCCTGTTACCGCCGAGCCCATTGCTTCAATGGTTCCTACGGCGTCATATCCGAGGACCCGCGGGGTTTCCCTGTCTTGATCCTGCGCCGATCGAATGCGGATTTTGGCATCTGCAGGGTTCACGGAAACTGCATCAATCCGCACAATCAAATCGTGTTCAAGTGGTTCGGGCTTGGGTACTTGGTACTCTTTGAGTGAAGCAGGGTGATCGATAGGGTAAGAGCGGGTAAATCCAACGGCTTTCATTTGGTGTCCTTTTCGTTGCTGTTTTGGATGTAGGCAACGTTCAACGAAGGATAATCTCGGAGGAGCCCAAGTCAGATTTTGGGTTTATGAAACAATCGTTCCAAGGCCGGTTTTGCGAAACCGTTCCTCAAGAAAGCTGGTAAATGCCTGTACTCTTGGTAGAGTGGTCCGGCTGGCGGGGCGGACTGCCCATACCTGCCATTCTGGTGAAACGGTATGACTGGGCAAGACACGTATCAGTCGCCGGGTCTTTAGGTGCTCTGATATGTCCCAGACAGATTTAAGCCCGATCCCTATCCCCTGAAGCGTAGTATCGGTCACCGCCTCGCCAAAGTTTGTGGTGAAGTTTCCGCCGACACGTACTTCTGTAATGTTCCCTGCCTCATCCTTGAGCGCCCAATTTCGCGTTTCGCCAAGCACGATACAGCGGTGTGATTTCAGGTCCGAGGGTTGCTGTGGAACGCCGAACTTCTCCAGATAGTCCGGCGAGGCGACAAGCAGCCGTGGATTGGGCGCAAGCTTGCGGGCCAACAGCGTTGATGAGTTCAGCATCCCAACCCGGATTGCCAGATCATACCCCTGCTCCACGATGTCGATGATGGAATCATTAAGGTCGAGCTTCAGTGTGACATCTGGGTATTGATTAAGGAATTCGCCGATATGGGGGACAATCTGTGAGCGCCCAAAAGAGGCCGAAGCGGTCACGCGCAGTTCACCTGCAACCTGTCCTTTGACAGTGGAAACCGCTGCTCTTGCTTCTTCGACGCTGTCGAGAACCCTTTGCGCATGCTCCAGGAATAGCTCTCCGTCCGGCGTAAGAGACACTGCTCGGGTTGTCCGGTTGAGAAGCTTGGTTCCCAGATCCGCTTCGAGCATCTGTATGCGCTGGGTCGTAGCCGTGGGCGATAGCCGGAATTCTTCGCCCGCCCGTCCGAGGGCTCCAAGAGCGGCCACTCGGACGAAAAGTTCCAGCGATTTCAAGTCAAAGGTCATTCTTTGAGTGAGCCAAACAAAGGAGGCAAAATCAATCGCTTTATTTGTAGCAACGGCATGGCCTCAAACGGTCAGAATGATTTTTCCGGCAAAGCCGCCCTGTTCAGCGAACTCATGCGCGGCCACAATCTGGTCCAGAGGGAATGACCGCTCGACCTTGAGTTTCAATGTTCCGGTCTGAAGACATGCGTTTATGTCCGCAATCGCATTCTGTTGCGCTTGGGCGGAGATTGCGTAGACAAATACGAACCTGACGACCGCATTTGTTATCAGAAGGGAGCGATAGGGTAGTGGAGCGGCAGGGTCACTGGTAGCATAGTGCGCAATGACGCCGCCCTGTTTGAGGTAGAGATGTGCCTCCTTCATCGTATCGGACAGGGCCACATCAACAATCCGGTCAATTCTTTCTCCGCCGGTGATGGCCAGGATTGCGTCGGGCAGGTTTTCTTCCCGGTAATTGATGATGTAGTCTGCCCCGGCTTGGCGAGCGATCTCCGCTTTTTCGGGTCCGCTGACCGTGGCGATCACCCGCGCACCGGCCCATTTCGCCAGGGCGATGGCGCATTGGCCAACGGCACCGGCCCCTCCGGTAACCAGAACCCACTGGCCTTTGACCGGCCCGTCCGCCATCAGAGCGCGATGAGCGGTCATCGCAGGCACGCCTAGACAAGCACCCTGTTCGAAGGAGATGCCATCAGGCAGCGGGGCCGCAAGTTCGGCTTTGACCACGATCTGCTCCGCGGCGGTGCCCCTGTTGCCCTGGGCTAGGCCGTCTTCAGTACGGTTCACATTGAACAGCCAGACACGCTGGCCGATTTGGTCGGAGGAAATCCCCTTGCCCACAGCCTCAATGATGCCGGCACCATCTGAATGAGGGGTTACATCGCCATCAGGCAACGGGCCCTGAGCGCCCGAGCGGACCTTATAGTCTGACGGATTGATTCCGCTGGCGTGAATACGCACGCGCACTTCGCCTGATCCAGGTTCAGGTACGGCGCCGTTTGTGATGCGGAAACTGTCTTTTGCGGCTCCTTGGCCAACTACGGATACGGTTTTCATGTGTGTGTCTACTTCAAAAAAGGGTCCGCGCGGATAACCGTGCGGACAAGTTTGGGGAGAGGTGTCAGTGTCCGATGCGCCCTGGTGCCTCAGGGCGGAATCGGTAGATCAGGTAAGGCGCCTCGTTTCTTGCCTCACCATCGTTGAACAGAGCGGCTTTGGAAATCTGGGCTGCGGAAACATACATGTAGCCGTCCAACGCATAGCTTACGCCATCAGGCCAGGACAGATCCTCTGCCACGGCGTAACGGCGGTATTCCCGGCTGTCTGCCGGGATGATCCCGACAGCGTTAGTTTCCACTTCAGTCAGATAGAGGTTTCCAGCTTGGTCGATCGACAGACCGCCGTTGTTGGGCTTGTCCGCATAGCGTTCGACCCGCGCGCCCAGTTCGACCTCGGACAGAGTTTCGTTCAGAAGATCGGCAAAACGGATGCGATAGATGGCAGAGCCGTTAAGTGGGCCATAATACAACCATTCGAAATCCGTATCCGCAGCGATACCGTCCGCACCCACCTTGATTACGGCCTGCCCGCCATTGCCATCCGGGACGGTCAGTGGCTTGCCATCCACTACGATCGCTACATCCTCGGGCAAGGTCGACACGTGACCTTGCAAAACGCGCCGCGTGGCGCCAGTCTTCATGTCGACGATGACCAATGCCGCCGTCGTTCCGTCGCCGCCTGGCCCGATGCCTTCGTCGGCGATGACGAACACGCCATCCTTGTGATTGACGACAAAATCGTTGTGTTGGCTTTCGGGGCGCGAAGCCGGGGCAGGAATGTAATAGATTTTTTCTAGGCGATCCTCCCAGGTGTTCCAGCCCACCAGCTTGGGTGTCAGCCCGGTGCGCTGACCCATGTCGAGGATCCAGACGATCCCGTTTTCATCGCCGCGAAGACCCAGAACGCTGTCGAAGTAGTGGTCGGTTCCATCCCGTGGTGTGTTCCATTCGGTGTTGGGAAACGGGGCAAATGATTTGCCGTCTTCGCCCAGTTCGGCCACCCGGATTTCAGGCGAAAAGAACGGGTGATGGCTATAGATGATCCGATTGTCCGGCGTGAATGTAATATTGCCAACAGATTGCGGGAGTTCGGCAACGACCTCAGCAGTTTGCGGGGTCTCGCTCCAGGCTGGAAAGGCGATGGCCGCACTCACACAGAGCGAGGTGACAAGGTGTTTCATGGTTTCTTACCCTCTTGGTTTCAGCTAATTCGGGCCAGACGGAGCGGGCGTCCGTTGAGTGCTAGTTCCGCCGCTCGCATGATCGCATCGGCGTCGATGCGGTGAGCGCGATACAGATCTGCAATTGATCCGGTCTGCCCAAAATGCTCGACTCCAAGAGGGCGTACCCGCTGACCCAAGACCGACCCAAGCCAGGACAAGGCGAGGGGATGCCCATCCGTAACCGTGACGATGGCCGCATCCCTGCTGACCTCGGACAACAGCGTTTCGACATGGGATTGCGCATTGGGATGCCCCAGAGCGCGAGCCCGGTCCGCGGCGTGCCACCCCGCGTTAAGCCGATCCGCCGATGTGATCGCCAGCACCCCGATGTCGCGCTGATCCTGTCCAATTCGCCCGGCAGCGGTAATCGCTTCGGCTGCTACCACGCCGGTATAGGCGATCACGAGGCCGCAACCCGGACCTGGCTTGCGCAGCCAGTAACCGCCATTGACGATGTCGCGCCTTAGCCTGTCATCCAATGTGCGTGTCGGCTGTTCCAGCTTGTGGGTGGACAGGCGCAGATAGACCGATCCGCCGGTTTCATCGCGCAGCCAGTCGCCTTGCTCAGGAGTCTCTTCTCCGTCACGCTGCAAGTAGTCGAATGACCATTCCAGGATGCATCCAAGCTCGTCCACGAAGGCAGGTTCGAAACTGGCCAGACCATCTTGCGATATACCGATCAGCGGTGTTCCGATGGATTGATGCGCGCCGCCCTCGGGCGCCAGGGTGATGCCGGATGGCGTCGCGGTCACAATGAAGCGGGCATCCTGGTAACAGGCATAGTTCAGCGCATCCTTGCCGCGTTCGATGAAGGGATCGTACAGCGTCCCGATGGGGATTAGCCGCTCGCCGAATAGCGCGTGCGACAGTCCTGCTGCACCGAGCAGGGTAAAGAGATTCATCTCGGCAATGCCCAGCTCGATATGCGCGCCTTCAGGCGAAGCAGCCCATTTCTGCATCGAGGCAATGCCCCGATCCCGAAACTCGTCCGTAATCGGGGTCTTGGCAAAAACCCCCTTGCGGTTCACCCATCCAGCTAGCCCTGTTGAGGTTGCTACATCCGGTGCCATCGTCAGGATGCGATCCGATAGAGGTGATGAGCCGCGCGCAAGATCGTCCAGCAGCTTGCTGAAACCTTCCTGCGTCGACAGAGCGGCTTTTGCCGATATAGGCGCCAAATCCGGCACGTCGATACGCGCGGCGGTGTAACGTCGACAACCTTGCGCGATGAAGGGCACTTGATTCAGGAATGCATCGTATTCGGCGGCGGGGCGGGGCAGACCCTCGAAAAGGTCCCATTCATGCCCGGTGCGAATTTGGTGCGAACCACGCAATGTTCCCAACTGGGCGCTGTTGATCTGGCCCGAGTGGTTATCCTTGTGACCCGCAAGAGGCAGACCATAGCCCTTGACTGTGTAAAGGATGAAGCAAACGGGGCGATCATGGTCGATTGAAGCAATAGTCTGCATCAAGCTGCGCTGGTCGTGACCACCCAGGTTGGTCATCAGCCTAGCGAGTTCGTCATCCGTGCGGCTCTCGATCAGGCGGCTAACATCGCCCTGATCGCCAAGATCGTTCAGCAATTGTTCGCGCCAAGCGGCTCCGCCGGAAAAGGTCAACGCCGCATAGGTCTGATTGGAACAACCATCTATCCAGTCGCGCAACTGTTCGCCCCCTGGTTCGGCGAACGCTGCCTCTAGAAGTGACCCGAACTTGAGCTCGACCACTTCCCAGCCCATCGAAACAAAAACATCGCGAAAAAAAGCATTCTGCGCGTCCTTCGTGACTGCATCTAGGCTTTGCCGGTTATAGTCGATGAACCACCAGCAATTGCGAAGATCGTGTTTCTTGCCCTCAAGCAGCGCCTCGTAGAGGTTGCCCTCGTCCAGTTCGGCATCGCCAAGGATGGAGATCATGCGCCCCGGAACCCGCTTGCCCCAACCCTTGGCGGCAACGTAGTCCTGCACCATCGCAGAAAACACCGCCATCGCCCCTCCCAGGCCGACCGAACCTGTGGAAAAATCCACGTCATCGGCATCCTTTGTACGGGACGGATAAGATTGCGCACCGCCGAATCCACGGAAGTTTTCAAGGTTCTCGCGGGTCTGCCTCCCGAGGAGGTACTGCCAGGCATGAAAAATCGGAGAAGCGTGCGGTTTGACGGCGACCCGGTCCTCGGGCTGCAGCACCGCGCCATAGAGTACGGCCATAAGGGTTGAGAGTGAAGCCGACGACGCCTGATGACCACCAACCTTGAGAGAATCCGATTTCGGGCGGATGGAGTTGGCGTGGTGTATCGTCCATGTCGATAGCCAGAGTGCCTTTTTCTCGAGGTCTTCAAGAACGGTGGAGTGTGCGCGATGGTCCGACAT
>NZ_CP083554.1 GCF_025144465.1 Leisingera sp. S132 | reverse complement strand
GTCCGGCTGCTCCTTGTTCCGCGGGGCGTATCACGCCCCCTGCCCGCCCACATAATGCCTTGGCCCCAAAGGGTTCAACCGCAGGCCGCTGTTGTTTTGTGTCTTGAGCGGCCAGAACCAGGAAAACCCGTTGAAATGCTATCGCTTCTGTTTTGCCTGTTGCGTTATCCGCCTTTGTTCGCATCCACCTCGCCGAACGTGCTCCCGCTTGTCGAGAATTCGCTTCAAGTCAGCCCACGCTTGGCGCCATACCTTTGTATTTCTGAAAGCGATCAGGCCGGCTTCAACTACAGCCTGATGCTCTTCCTCTGTCCAATCGCTCATCGCGTAGCTGTCCGGCAAAGACCGCAGGTCATCTAGCCGAACCAGCAGAGAACCTGTGTGCCTCTTCTCAAGTTCTTCTATGGTTAAAGGCTCTACAGTGTTGAGGTGTCCGATATTCAAAAGCATTCAATTCCTCACGCCTCCACAACAATCGCGGAGACGCCGCCGTCCACATCGCGGCAGGCGGCCAGCAGCCGCGGCATCAGATGCGACATCACGTAATTCGCATGGAACCGGCTCGGCGCCTTCAGCACCAGCCTGCCCCCTGCCCGGCCCGCGCGCTCCAGCCCCTGCACCCAGGAGGCATAGTTCGCCGGGTCCTCCGCATGCAGCACCGCCTTCGCCAGGCTCCACTCATGGCCGTCCGACACATCCGGGGGTGGCGGCACCGCGCCCGGGCGCAGCGGCACCACATTGGGCGCAAGCTCATCCGCCCCCTGCATCCGGTGCGCAAAGTCCGGCCCCACCGCGTCCCAGCGCTCCTGCGTGTCGGCCAGCAGCCGCTCCAGATCGATGCCGTATTCGGTGACCCGCCCGCGCGCGCCCTGGCGTTTGACCACCAGCCAGCCCCAGCCGCGCAGCTTGGCCATCTCGCGCTTAACCGTGCGCTCATCCACGTCCCACAGCCTGGCAATCTCGCGCTGCCCCACCGCCAGCTCGTCGCGCTGCCAGTTGTAGCGGGCGGTCATCAGTGTCATGAAACGCAGAACCAGCTTCTGCGCCCCCTTGCCCTGGCCAAGCGCATAAGCCCCCATCGCCGTGAGGATGTCGTATTTCAGCGCAGAGGCGTTGCGCCCCGCAGGCCGTTTGGCAAGCATTGCTGCCCCCGTTTCTCCCTCCCTGCCCTCCTGGGCCGGGATATGCTGCCTCAAGTGCTCCCGGGCCGTTTGCCGGGAAATGCGCTGGCCGGTTCTGCTCCGAACTCAACGCTATTCGTTTGTTGTACCTGATTTGCGTCCGGAATTCCGATTCTGTCAAGCGCCGGCGGGAATTGAATTCAGCCCCAATCCCTTTTTCGAAAGAAAAATTGGTATCAATGGTATAGGGGGACATCCTGTGTGACCCCTATTTGCGCCGAAATGTCCCCCAATCTGCTGTGTCCCTCGCCAGGGTGTCCCCCTAAATCTGGGAGGCAAACACCAGAAAAACCCAATGAAACGAATCGTTTGGCGTTAGCCGCCCGAATCGCCCCTGCCCTTGTTTCACTGGGCCTTTTGCAGATGTGTCCCCGCGGGGACAGGACGCTCTTTCCAACCATATTTGCTTTTGCGTTTTTTGCAAATTCGGCGTAAATGGATATTGAGGCTGAATTAGCGTCCTGCAGAAATGGACGCTTTCAAAAAACAACACCGTGTGAGGCTAAGGAGCAGCGATGTTTACGCACGAAGACCTGTCCAGGATGCAGGCCCAATCCCTCAAGATGCAAAGCTGGATCCGCCAGCAGACCTTCTCCCCCGAAATGGAAAAGACCCTGCGCCGGTTCTCCTCCTGGGAAGTGGCGGAGCTGATCTTCCGCGTCAACCAGTCGACCCTGCGGGGACGGCTCGCTACTGACCCCTCCCTGCCCCAGGGCCATGTCGAGGAGGACGGCCGCCAGCGCTGGTATTCGCTGGAGGAGATCAACGAGCTGCGCCGCCGCATCAAGATCAACCGCAAATCGCTGCTGCCCAAGCGCCCCGCGGGGAAACGGGCGCTGCGGGTGGCGATCTCCAACTTCAAGGGGGGCGCCGGCAAATCCACCGTGGCCCTGCATTTCGCCCATGCCGCGGCGCTGGACGGCTACCGGGTGCTCTGTGTGGACTTCGACCCGCAGGCCACCCTGTCGCATTCCATGGGCCTCAGCGACGTCACCGAGGATTACACCGTCTGGGGCATCATGGCCCGCGACCTGGTGCGCGAGACCACGCGGATGAACGCCTCGCTGCAGGGCGCCGAGTCCGGCACCGCCCTGCCCCAGCGCCAGCTGCCCGAGGCGATCACCGGCATGGGGCTGCAGGACCTGCGGGTCAGCGATTTTGTGAAACCCACCAGCTGGCCCACCATCGACATCATCCCCTCCTGCGCCAATGCGGCCTTTGTGGAATTCGCCTCCGCCCAGTACCGGCACCTGAATCCGGAATGGTCGTTCTTCGCCGCGGTCTCCCGCTACCTCGACCAGCTCCCGGCCGAGGATTACGACCTGATGATCTTCGACTGCCCGCCCGCCATCGGCTATCAGTCGATGAACGCGGTCTTTGCTGCCGACATGCTCTATATCCCCTCCGGCCCCGGATACTGGGAATATGACTCCACCACTTCCTTTGTCGGCCAGCTGTCCGAGGCGCTGGAGGATTTGTCCGCATTTAACGGTGTTGTCCCCGCGGGGACATTTGCGTTGCCCAAGGTTTTCCAGGACGTCCGCTTCCTGCTGACCCGTTACGAAAGCGGTAACGATTTGCACCGTGCGATGCGTTCGGCATTTATGAAGGTTTTTGAGGGTAGAATGACCGAGCACCCGATCGAGATGACCCGCGCAGTCGAACAATCGGGCCGCTTCCTGAGTTCCATCTACGAAATCGATTACCGGGATATGACACGCGAAACCTGGCGGCGTGCGCGGGCGTCGTTTGATCAGGCCTATGACGAGTTCAAGGCCTACGCGCTGGAAGCCTGGGAAAAACTGGAGGATGAGGCATGAGCAAACGCAGAGTCTTCGACATCGACTTCCCGACTGAACCAAACACCCCCTCTGAACCAAAATCCGTCCCCGTGGAGACCGCCGTCCAGAAGCCGGACCAGCGGATGCGCAAACCGTCTGAACCGCGCCGCGGGCCGATGGCCACCGCGATCTCCGAGAACGCCGATGCGTTGCGCAGCCGGGCGGAGGCAGAGCAGAAGATCCGTGCTGAAAACGACCGGCTGGCGCATGAGTTTGTGCGGCTGAAGAAACTGGGCCTGGTGGTCGACCGGATCCCGATTGGCATGATCAGCATGAAAAAGCTGATCCGCGACCGCAAGGAGGACCGCGATCCGGACCTGGAGGAGCTGAAGGCGTCGATCAAGGCGGTGGGGCTCTCGAACCCGATCCGGGTCGAGCCCAGGGAGAACGGCCAGTATGAGCTGATCCAGGGCTACCGCCGGATGAAGGCCTACTGGGAGCTGCTGAACGAAACCGGCGACAACAGCTATGCGCATATCCCCGCGGGGCTGGTTGCCAATGGCGACTCGCTGAAGACCCTGTACCGCCGGATGGTGGACGAGAACCTGGTGCGCCGTGACATCTCCTTTGCCGAAATGGCGCTGCTGGCGTTGCGCTATGCCGAGGATACGCAGACCGGTGCGGAGACCATCGAGGATGCGGTCAACGATCTTTACGCCTCTGCCGGCCGCCAGAAGCGGATCTATATCCGCCATTTCGCCCAGGTTCTGAAGGCGGTCGGGGATGATCTGAAGTTCGCCGAATCGATTCCCCGGGCGCTGGGGCTGGAGCTGAAGAAGCGGCTGGAGGCGGATGCGATGAACGCCCAGGTGTTGCGCGATATGCTGGCGCGGCTGCAGCCCGCAACCGAGGAGGCGGAGCTGGACGTGTTGCGGAGCTTTGCCGAAGGCAAGCGCAAGAACGCGCCCCGCAGCCCTGCCGCGCCGCGCCCCGGTGTTGCCAAGACCACCCTGCGCTGCACTGTCCCCGCGGGGACAGTCCGCTGCCAGGCCCGCGACGGCAAGATCGAAATGGCGATGGAGCGCGACTTCTCGGAGATCGACCGGCACAAGCTGGAAGGCGCCATCGCGGCGTTTTTTGCGGCCCTCGAAGAGGACAGCTGAGGCAACTGTCCCCGCGGGGACAGCAGTGCAAAACCAGGAAGGCCCGGCAGTGATGCCGGGCTTTTTTTGGTGTCTGGCGGCCACGCGGACAGGGTTTTCCGCAAGTGTCCCCGCGGGGACAGGCCGGGCTGACCGCGGGAAACGGGACAGGAACCGGTGTCTAATAAACGTGTTTGAGCCTGTTTTCCCCCGCTGTCCCCGCGGGGACAAAGCCCCGGATACGGCAGGGCGCGGACGGTGACGCCTGCTCTGCTGTACAGCCGAACCCGTTTGGCGGGTGGTATGCTCCCTGCAGCAACCCCCCGGTTCTCAGCCATTCCGCAGGCCGTGGCGCGTCATGCAGCGTGCCTGTCCCCGCGGGGACAGACAGTTGAAACCGGGCTGATCCGCAGAGAAATGCGGTTTGTCCCCGCGGGGACACCCAGGCAAAAAGCGGATGGTTCTGCCCGCCGCCAGCGGCTGGAAAGGCGAACTGTCCCCGCGGGGACAAGGCGGGAAACCGTCTTGTGGACCCCAGTGGCGAAACAAAAAAGACCCGGCTTGGGGCCGGGCCTTTGGTTGTTTACTGCGGCTGTCCCCGCGGGGACAGCTCTGGATTTTCTGGCGTGGCCGGGTGTTCAGTTCAAAACCTTGAATTCGATCCGCCGGTTCTTGGCCCGGTTCTGCGCCGTGTCGTTGGAGACCAGCGGCGCGGTCTCGCCATAACCGACCGCGACCAGCCGCTCTGCCGGGATGCCTTTCTGCTGCAGATACTGGTTCACTGCGGCGGCGCGTTTCTCGCTCAGCGTCATGTTCCAGGCGGCCTTGCCCTGGCTGTCGGTGTGGCCGCCAACCTCAACCACCATGCCGGGGCAGCGGCGGATGATGTCGGACAGGCTGTTGAGGAAGTCGCGGGAATTGGCATCAAGCCGCGCGGTGGAGGGGGCGAAGTTCACGCTGCGGCCCTGCGACAGGATTTCGAACCGCCCGGTGCAGGCCTCGCGGCTGAAATCGCCGCTCGCTTCCAGCGCGGCAGAGGCGCCTGCGGTGACTGTCCCCGCGGGGACAGAGGCGCTGCCCGCGCCGCCGCGCTCAAACATCAGGTCCATGCTGACCAGGCCGACGGGGGTGATGGTGACACCGGCGGCTTCCTCCAGCTTCTCGCGGCCGGGGTTCAGATTGAAATCCTCCAGCTTGAGGATCACCGGCTGCACGGTGGCCACGGCGACACGGGTGTCGTCCAGCAGGGTGACCGCAACAGGGATGGTCAGCCCGGCAGTGACCCCATGCAGGGACAGGGTCACAGGCAGGTCGATCTGCTTGCGCTGCACGGCAGCCAGACCGGCGATCAGGTCCGGGCTGATCTGCGCGGTGATCACCGCCTCGGGGTAGGTGAAGGTTTCAAAGAACAGGAACCGCATCCGCACATTGCGCAGGTCGATGGAGGTGTCGACGGAGTCGAGCGCGATGTGGATCTTGGCCTCGCCCGTCTCCGAGATGCTGCCGGAGAAGGCGGCAAAGCGGCTGGATTCCGCAATGCTGCCCTTTTTGATTGATATGAACCTGATGGCAGAGGATTCGGGGGTCAGCTGCCAGCCGCCCTCGAACGGGCCAGCGGCCATGGCGGGGCGAAGTGATAGGAGAAAAAGTGTTATTATTGAGAGGGTTATGCGAAACATGCGGCAGCCATCCGGGTTGCTGAAAGGGGACATTCCGGCACCAGGGCCGGGCAGGAAGCGATGCGCCCAGACTAACAGCAGTCTTGCTGCCGCGTGCAAGGGACGCGATAGTTTGGTAACCAAATACCGTTAAGAATGATACAGATGCCCGGCAGTGCAGGTGCTGCGGCGAGAAGTGGAGCAGACACGTGCAAGTTTTGATGATCCGGGTCCGGATGGTCCTGCTGGCGGCTGCGGCGTCCCTCTGGGGAAGCTGGGCCCTGGCCGGGGAACGGCTGGCGCTGGTGATCGGCAACTCGAACTATGGTGCCGTCTCAGCGCTGGACAACCCCGTGCGCGATGCCCGGCTGATCGCCGCGACGCTGGAGGGGCTGGGGTTTGATGTGACCCTGGCGGCGGACGCCAAGCAGATTGAAATGAAACGGGCGATTGCCCAGTTCGGCCGCAAGCTGCGCAACGCCGGAGAGGACGCCACGGGGCTGTTTTACTACGCCGGCCACGGGGTGCAGAGCTTTGGCAGCAATTACCTTTTGCCGGTGGATGTGGCGCTGTCGGATGCCGCCGATCTGGACCTGATGGCGATTGAGGCGCAGTCGGTCCTGCGGCAGATGGCGTCGGCCCGCAACCGCACCAACATCGTGATCCTGGACGCCTGCCGCAACAATCCGTTCGAGACCGTGGCCGACCTGAACGAGAGCGGCCTGGCGGAGATGAAGGCGCCGACCGGCACCTTCCTGGCCTATGCCACGGCACCGGGCGATGTGGCGCTGGACGGCGAGGGGGAGAACAGCCCCTTCACCGAGGCGCTGGCGCGCGAAATCACGGTGCCGGGGGCGCCGGTCGAACAGGTTTTCAAACAGGTGCGCCGGGCGGTTCTGGAACAGAGCGGCGGCAAGCAGACGCCCTGGGACACGTCCTCGCTGGTGAGCGATTTCATGTTTGCCGCGGCGGCCCCGGAGGCGGCGATGACCGCTGCAGAGCTTGAGGAAGCGCAGATCTGGGCCTCGATCCAGGCGTCGCGCGACGCGATGCAGATCATGCTGTACCTGCGCGGCTATGGCGATGGCACATACGCCGGTGAGGCGCGAGCGCTGCTGGCGGAGCTGATGCAGGAGGAGCTGCAGGCCGGCCGGCCCGCGGCAGAGGCCGCGCAGGCGCCCGCCCCGGTTCCGGACGCGGAGACAGCGATGTTCCAGGCGGCCCGGGGGGATGGCAGCAAGGCAGCTTATGAGGCCTATCTGATGGCCTACCCGGAGGGGCAGTTTGCGGAAATGGCCGCGGCGGAGGTTGCAGCGCTGGCGGCAGGTTCCGGACAGGATCCGGCGGCGGGCGGCGAGGCGCCTGCTGCGGCGCCTGAGGTGGCCGCGGAACAGGCGCCGGCGCCGGCGGCCGGCGAAGCCGGGCCGGTGACCTATGCCAGCCCCTTGCATGTCGGCGTCCCGGAGATTTCCGGACTGACGCTGGCTGAGGCGGTGGCGCGGGCGCCGCTGTTCCCGCCCATCGAAGGATTGCCGGACAGCTATTGGAAAGAGCAGACCTGCAGCAGCTGCCACCAATGGACCCGGGAGCGGCTGTGCACGCAGGGCAACACCTACCTGAGCCTCAACATGCAGCGGTCGCTGGGCAAGCAGCACCCCTTTGGCGGGGCGCTGAAACAGGTGCTGAAGAGCTGGGCCGCCGGCGGCTGCCAGTAATTTCCGGGGTCTGAACCGGCAGGGCAGGGGGCTCCCGCCCGTTCCGGCGCATTTGAAAATGCACCGTTCCGGTTGGGCGTGGCGCTGTGCTGCGCACAGCGCCGGGGCCGGACGGGCAAGCGGGGGGCGGGCGGAACCGGATTTTCATTTACTGAGAAGCGCTTAAGGGCAAGTTTACCCTTAAGGCGCCATTTCAATGATTACCCGCCGTCGGCCGCCTCAGGGGTGCACCGCGCGTGCCGCGCGGCTGCGGGCGCAGCCCTTGACCCGGACAACGGCGGGTGGCGCGCTGCGCGCCAGCGCAGCGCCGGGCCCAAGGCCGCCAAGGCCTGGCGGCGTCAGCCGCGGGCCTGCGGGCGCGGGAGTGCTGCCGGTGCGGGAAAACTCAGGGGGCGTGGGTGGTGATCAGGAAATAGACCCATTCCCCCTTGAAATCAGCATGTTCGGCGCGGGCTGCGGCCACTTGGGCGCGCAGGAAATCGAGGTAGGGTTCCGCGGGTTCGCTGAGCGGGCGGAGGCCGTCATAGAGCGGATGGGAAGCGGCGAAGGCGACGGCGATTTCCTGGCCATAGGGCGGTGCGACAGTGATTTGCAGGCCGGGGTCTCCGGCCGCCTTGGCGCCGACCCGCAGGGCGGTCTTGGGCGCGGCCTCCGCCAGCGGCACCAGCTCGTTTGGCGACAGGTGCAGCACCGCGCCGCCGGCGTCGAAGTAATCCACGTAGACAAAGGCCGGGTAGTCCGGGGCGGTGAGGTCGAAGAACAGCCGCTCACCGCCGGAATAGTCGAGCACCCGGGCGTGGGCGTCGCTGCCGACCAGCAGCGGATTGGTGATCTGGTCGGTGCTTTGCGGCAGGCCGACGTTCGAAATACCCGCCAGCGCGCCGCATTGCGGGCGGGGCAGCAGGCGCATCTGGTCCGATACTGTGATGTCAGTCCCCATCTGCGCCTGCAGGGCGGCCAGAACCGGGCTGCGCAGCCCGTCTTCGGGCAGGTGGCCGCGGACCTCCAGCGTGGCGGTTCCGGGGACAAAGGCAACCTGCAGGCGGGCGCAGGGGACGGCGGCGAGGATGCCGGAAACGCCATCGCGCAGGGGGTCGCCCTCAGCCGCTGCATCACCGGGCTGCATGAAGCTTTGGAAAGCGGCGAGGGAGACCGGGTCGATGTCGCCGGAGCCGCCCTGGAAGGCCAGCGCGGCCTTGATGCGGGGGGCGTCTGGAACGGCAGCCGGGGTCTGCTGAGGCGCGGGCGCCGCGCCCGGCAGGGGGACGGCCTGGGGCTGTGCCTGGGGGCCGGGCTGGCTGGCAGGGGCGGTTTGCGGCAGGGCGGCTGTGTCCGGTTGCGCCGCTGGTGCGGGTGTCAGCGGGGCTGCGGCGCTGGCGAGCCTGCCGGCCGGTGCCCGGGCCGGGGCGGCGGCGGAGGTCTTGGCCGCTGCGGGTTTAAGGCTGTCCGCGGCGGGGGCCGTGGGCTGCGCCCTGGACTGGGGGATGCTGCCTGCGGCGAGACCCTGGGTTTGGCCCTTGCTTTCAGAGGCTTGTTCGCTTTCTGCCGTTTGCGGTACGGCTTCGGACCTTGGGATGCGGTGGGCCTGCAGGTTGAGGCTGCTTTCGGGCGTTGGCTGCTGCGGCAGCGGGTCCGGGGTGAGCGAAATCAGTAGCGCGCCGGCGCCTGCGGCGTGGACCAGGGCAGAGGCGGACAGCCCCAGTGCCCATATGGCCGGCGCGCGCGTCATCCGTCTGTTTCCGGGGTGACCACGAGCACCACATCTGTAAATCCCAGCGCCTCGCCCCGGGCCACCAGCGGCAAAACGTTGCGCAGTTCGGCTGTGCGGTGGGCGTTGATGCGCAGGCGTAAGGCAGGGTCGTCTGCCAGGAGAGCGGCGAGGGCAGGGGAGAGGGCCTCGCGGGTGATGGCCTCGCCATCAAGCGCCAGGTCTCCGCTGGCGGACACTGCGAGGGTGATGCCGCCTGCAGGCATGTCGCGGCCGGTGACGGCGGTGGCGGGGCGCACGTCGAAGGGGGCGGTGGCATCCATGCGGCCGATCAGCATGAAGAACACCAGCAGGAAGAACACCACGTCGATCAGGGCGATGATGGTCTCGGAATGGGACCCGCGGGCGGGGCGGTTGAGTTTCACGGCGCCGCCTCCAGCCGCAGGACGCGCAGGCGGGTGACGCCGGCCAGCGCGGCGGCGTCCATCACGGTGATCAGCGCCTGGGTCCGGGCGGCGCCAGAGGGCAGGATCACCACCTGGGTGAGGGGTTCCTCTGCGACGGCGGCGGACAGGGCGGACTGAAGGGTTTCGCTGTCCAATGCCGTGCCGCGCAGCACCGGCACGCCGTCAGCACCAAGGCGGATCATCAGGGTGCCTGCCGGGGTTTGGGGACTGCCCGCTGCAGCGCCTTCTGAGGGGTTCACCGCCGGGATCATGTCGAGGTTCAGGTAGGTGGAAGTCACCATGAAGAACACCAAGAGGATCAGCATGACGTCGATCATCGGCACCAGCGAGATCAGGGCGCGGGGGCGGGCTGGGCGGTTGAGGGTCATAGCAGGAGCCGTTCGGCCCCGAAGTCAGGTTCACGCCCGGCCCCGAGGGGGGGCGTTTTCACGCCCGCCCTGGGGGGCGGGGCCGGGCGTGAACCGGGCCGCAGGCGGCCCGGGGTGTTTATGATGCGAAGGAAGCGCATATCTCAGCGCGACCCGTCGATCAGCAGCAGGCGGCCGGCGGCGCTTTCGATGGCTTGCGCGGCGGCGTCGATGCGGGCGGCGAACAGCCCTGCGGCGACGGCGGCGGGGATGGCGACCAGCAGGCCCGCGGCGGTGGTCAGCAGCGCCTGCCAGATGCCGCCCGCGAGCACCGAGGCATTGGCGGCGCCCTGTGCCAGCTCCAGTTCCTGAAACGACTGGATCATGCCGAGAACGGTGCCAAGGAGGCCGAGGAGCGGTGAGACCATGGCGATGAGCTCCAGCAGGCGGATAAGCGAGTTCATCCGGCTTACCTCCTCATTGCCGCGGCGTTGCAACTCGTCCTGCAGCAGCGGGCCGCGCAGGCCTTCCTGCAGCGCCTGCATGGCATAGGCCATGACCCGGTCGGCGGGGGAATTGGCGCCTGCGATGCTGTCCTGCGCCTGCTTGCGGTCGCCGTCCTTCCATTGGGTCAGCGCCTGTTCGCGGGCTTGCCCGCCGGAGCGAACCGGCCAGAGCTGGATCAGTTTGACGGCAATCACCGTCAGCGACAGAAGCGACATCAGCGCCAGGATCACGATCACTGGCCCGCCGGTGCCGAGCATATCCCAGGTGCCGGCCATGGCTTATTTCACCAGCGGCGCGGCAGCGCGGGAGCCAAGCTCGAGGATCGGGAAACAGTCCATCTGATCCTCGTTCTGGGGCTGGCAGGAGGTGATGTCATGCAGCAGGATTTCGGAGATATTGCTGCAGGCGGTTTCCGGGATTTCGAACAGTTTGAGGGTGGTGCGCTGGACGGGCAGGGGGGCGGCGTCGATCGACAGCAGGCGGTCGATCACACCCTGGCCGTCGAGAATGGCGAGCGACATCTCGAAGCCCTCAAAGCTTTTGCCGGTCTGGTTGCGGAACAGGAAGAAGGCGCGGCAGCCGCCGCCCTCGATCTCCTCGGTCTTGTTCAGCTCAACCCGCAGCGGGCCGGTGTCTGCGGCGGCGGCGAACGGCAGGCAGGTCAGGGCGAGGGCAGTCAGCAGGCGGGTCATGGGCATCGCGGTCTCCGGGGTCCGGTGGGGTGCCAGGCCCGCAACCGCTGCGGGCCGGGCTGCGTTCGGGGTCAGACCAGGGCGGTCAGAGCCTTTTCGATCTTGTCCATCGCGTCGCGGGCCGAATCGAGGTCGCGGCGCTTGAGGTGGCGGGCAGCCACATGCAGGGCGCGGCCCAGCCGGTCGCGGACCTTGCCCGGGGCGCGGGCGACATTGGCCTGCAGCGACTGGGCGCGTTTGACCTGGGCGCCAAGCGAGCGCTGGTCCATTTCGCGCTGGCCGCGTTTCATCGACCTGGCCTCATCCTCGCGGTCGGCGCCGATGCGGGCGACGGCGCGTTCGATCACAACGATCATCGTCTCGGCCTCCTGCAGGCGGCCGTCGTTGATGAGGCGGACCGATTTGGCCAGCGCGCGTTTCAGCTTCAGCTCCAGCGGCCCGGGGGCGAGGCCGATGCGCGGCTGGATGCGTTTCAGCCGCCGTTTGAGCGGCGCGATCGCCTTGGCGTCGATGCCGGAGGCGGAAATGTCGGAGGCGTCTTTCTCTGTCACCTGGCCCTCGGGGGCCTCGGGCTTGAGGCTGTCCAGGAGGTTGCCGCCGTCATCGTAGAACAGCACGTTGACCTTGGCCGGGTTGCGTTTGAGGAATTTCTTGAGTTCGGTGACCATGCGCTGCGGCGCGTTTTCGCAGATCATCTCCATATTGCCGGAGCGCACCACATAGGTGCCCCAGGCCATGGGCGGACCGCCCCCCTCTTTCTTCATCGGGGCCTTCAGGGTTTCCGGTTTCTTGCCCGGCTGGATCATCAGGAGCGGGTCCTTGCTGGCGTCGAGGCAGAAGGCGAAACTCATCCGCTTCTTGGCCCCTTCACGAACCATCTCTTTGACTTCCTTGCCAGAAATACGATCAATACTCATCATTCAGCCGCTATTGAATGCTTGGAAAAGGTTTGACATTAGGATGGCGATAAGGCTCTGTTGGGGTCAAGTTATTGTTTGAGGTTTCCGCGGGTTTAACCACCAGGCTCGAAAAGAGTGGCACCTGCTTTCCGTTACGTTAACACACGGGAACGTGACCAAAAAAGACTGCACCCAGGGGGGCGAAAAACGATGGATCCTGCAGTATTGCTGCAATCCAAAGGGGATGATGCCCCTAGCGGCGAGAATCTCGAATACGATCCGGCTTTCACAGAGATGGAGCTGGCGGCCCAGCCGGGCGAGGAATCGGTGGTGGGCAACGAGACGATCGAGGCCACAGATCCCGATTACCGCGAAGTGCAGAAGAAGGCGCTGGAAGTGCTGGAGCGCAGCCACGATCTGCGCGCGGCGGTGTTTCTGGGCGATGCGCTGCTGCATTCCGAAGGCCTGTCCGGTTTTGCCGATGTCACCACCTATATCCGCGGCTGCCTGGAGGACTTCTGGGAGACCTGCCATCCGGAGCTGGATGAGGACGACGGCGATCCGACGATGCGGATCAATGCCATCCAGGATCTGTGCGGCCAGCCGGACGGGATGGCGGGGGCGTCGCCGCTCTACCGCTCGCTGCGCCGGGCGCCGCTGAGCGAGAGCCGCGGCTTTGGCCGGTTCTGCCTGCGTGACATTGAAATCGCCGAAGGGGTGATGACGGCGCCGGCGGGCATGGAGCATGTCCCGGACAGCGCCACCATCGGCGCGGCGTTCCAGGACAGCGACGAGGAGGTTGTCGCGGCGCGGCTGGCGGCGGTGAAAACGGCCGAGGAAAACGTGCGCGCGATCTCTGCGGTGTTTGACGAGCAGACACCGGGGCAGGGGCCCGACCTGAGTGCGCTGATCAAGCTGCTGCAGCAGATCGGCAAGCGGATCAGCAGCTATGCCAATCTGAGCGCGGACGACAGCGCCGGCGAGGATGACGCGGAAGAGGACGGCGCGGAGGCGGCCGGTGCCGCGGCGCCGGCCGCGGGCGGCCGGGCGATGCCATCCGCACCCGGGGCGATCAACTCTCCCGCGGATGTGTCCAACACGCTGGACCGTATCATCAGCTATTACCGGAGGGCGGAGCCTTCCAGCCCGCTGCCGATCCTGCTGGAGCGGTGCAAGCGGCTGGTGGGGGCCGACTTCCTCACCATCATGAATGACATGGCGCCGCAGGGGGTGGAGAACGTCCATCTGATCGGCGGCATTGACGAAGACGACGACGACTGACGGACACGGGGAATTTCTGCGGCGGAACCCGCTGCGGATCCCGTGAAAGCAAGACGAGTAAGGAGACCTAGATGGCCGGAAGTTCACAGAAATTCATTGCCCGCAACCGGGCACCAAGGGTCCAGATCGAATATGACGTGGAGCTGTACGGCGCCGAGAAGAAGGTGCAGCTGCCCTTCGTGATGGGCGTGATGAGCGACCTGGTGGGCAAATCCGAAGTGGAGCAGCCTGCAGTTGCGGACCGCAAGTTCCTGGAAATCGACGTGGACAACTTCGACGACCGGATGAAGTCGATGGCGCCGCGCGCTGCCTTCACCGTGCCCAACACGCTGACCGGCGAGGGCAACATGGCGGTCGACATCACGTTCGAGAGCATGGACGATTTCAAGCCCGCCGCGATTGCCGCCAAGGTGGAGCCGCTGCGCGAGCTGCTGGATGCGCGTAACCAGCTGTCGAACCTGATGACGTATATGGACGGCAAGACCGGCGCCGAGGATCTGATCTCCAAGATCATTCAGGATCCGAGCCTGCTGAAAACCCTGGCCGCGCAGCCGAAACCCGGCAGCGACGCCGACAGCGAAGAATAAGAGCGGAGGACGAAGATGGCTGAAGAAGAACTCCAGGCGGAAGCCGCTGCCGGTGAAGCCGCCTTTGGCTCTGCCGAATTCGCAAGCCTGCTGCAGAAGGAATTCCGCCCCAAGTCGGACCAGGCCAAGACGGCGGTGGAAAGCGCGGTCAAGACCCTGGCCGAACAGGCGCTGGCAAACACGGCGCTGATTTCCGATGACGCGCTGCGCTCGATCGAGAGCATCGTCGCGGCGATTGACGCGAAGCTGACCGAGCAGGTCAACCTGATCCTGCACAACGAGGAATTCCAGCAGCTGGAAAGCGCCTGGCGCGGTCTGCACTATCTGGTCAACAACACCGAGACCGATGAGCAGCTGAAAATCCGGGTGATGCCGATCACCAAGAAGGAAATGTCGAAGACCCTGAAGAAGTTCAAGGGCACGGCATGGGATCAGTCGCCGATCTTCAAGAAGATCTACACCGAGGAATTCAGCCAGCTGGGCGGCGAGCCCTACGGCTCCCTGGTGGCAGACTACCACTTCGACCATTCGCCGCCGGATATCGAGCTGCTGGGCGAGATGTCCAAGATCGCAGCTGCCGCGCATGCGCCGCTGATCACCGGCGCCAAGCCGACGCTGTTCCAGATGGACAGCTGGGCGGAACTGTCGAACCCGCGCGATCTGACCAAGATCTTCCAGACCCCGGAATATGCCGCCTGGCGGTCCCTGCGCGACAGCGAGGATGCGAAATACGTGGGTCTGGCAATGCCGCGCTTCCTGGGCCGTCTGCCCTATGGCTCCAAGACCGACCCGGTTGAAGAGTTCGCCTTCGAGGAAGACACCGCAGGTGCGGGCAGCGAGAAATATGGCTGGGTCAACGCGGCCTATGGCATGGCGGTGAACATCACCCGTTCGTTCAAGATGTACGGCTGGTGCTCGCGCATCCGCGGCGTCGAAAGCGGCGGCACGCTGGAGAACCTGCCCAGCCACACCTTCCCGACCACCGATGGCGGCGTCGATCAGAAATGCCCGACCGAGATTGCCATTGATGACCGGCGCGAGGCGGAGCTGGCGAAGAACGGCATGATGCCGCTCATTCACCGCAAGAACACCGACGTTGCGACCTTTATGGGCGCGCAGTCGCTGCACAAGCCGGCCGAATATGACGATCCGGACGCCACCGCCAACGCCAACCTGGGCGCACGGCTGCCGTATCTGTTCGCCACATGCCGGTTCGCGCACTATCTGAAGTGCATGGTGCGGGATAAAGTCGGCTCGTTCAAAAGCCGTCAGGACATGGAGTCCTGGCTGCAGGAATGGATCAACAACTATGTTGATTTCAACGCGGACATCTCTTCGGAGAACCAGAAGGCGCGCAAACCTCTGGCCGCAGCCGAAGTGGTTGTGGAAGAGGTCGAGGGCAACCCGGGGTATTACACCTCAAAATTCTTCCTGCGCCCGCATTACCAGCTGGAGGGGCTTTCGGTCTCGCTTCGCCTGGTGTCCAAACTGCCCTCGGAAAAGGGAGGCTAATTTCCACTCCAACGCCTCCTCCTAACCGAAACGACACTCAAATCAATTATGAAAGGATACAGCTATGGCTGCTAATATGTTCGTCGAAATTAAGGACATTAAAGGCGACTCGACCGTTACCGGTTTTGAAAAGATGATCGTCATCCAGTCGGCAAGCTGGAATGTCGAACGCGCCGTGGAAATGACTGACCTTGGGTCTACCCAGCGTATGCATGCGAACTCGAACTTCGGGAAAATTGAAGTCACGTCGCAGATGGGCAAGGCTTCGAACGATCTGGCGCTTGCTGTGGCAAACGGCACCGTGCGCCCGGAAATCAAGATGTACTGGTGCCGTTCCGGCGAAAGCGCGTCCGAAGGTCTTCAGGCTTATTCGACCTGGACACTGAAGGATGTTGTGATCGACACCTATTCGATCTCTTCCAGTGAAGATGGTATTCCGGAAGAAACCTGGTCGCTGGCCTATGCCTCTATCATTCATGAGTACAAGGCAACCGACCAGAAATCCGGTAAGCTCACTGCGCAGAAACCGAACTTTACCTGGAACGTGCAGACCGGCAAGGTCGAGTAAACCATTTGGCGGACCCCGGGCGTATTGCATGCCCGGGGTCCGTTTTTCTGACATGTATTCAGCAGTCGTCCCTGTTGCGGAGTAGAGCCCCATGACCCCCGAAGAGCATCTGAAAGCTGGTGATCCCAAGGCGGCGCTGGAGGCGCTGCAAGCCAAGATCCGCGCGGATGCGAGCAATCCCAAGCTGCGGGTGTTTCTGTTTCAGCTGCTGTGCGTTCTGGGCGACTGGAACCGGGCGATTGCCCAGCTGAAGGCGGCGGCGGGGCTGGACGAAGGCGCCACGGTGATGGCGCAGGCGTACCGCGAGGCGATCATCTGCGAGGTCTACCGCGAGAAGGTGTTCGCGGGAGAAAAGTCGCCGCTGATCCTGGGCGAGCCGGAGGAATGGCTGGCGCATCTGATCGAGGCGCAGAAACTGCTGGCAACCGGCAACCCCAAGGAAGCGGCGGAGCTGCGCGCCAAGGCGTTTGATGCCGCACCGGCCAGCCCAGGCGAGGTGAACGGCAAGCGGTTCGAGTGGATTGCGGACGCTGACATGCGGCTGGGTCCGGTGCTGGAAGCGGTGATCAACGGCAAGTACTACTGGCTGCCGTTTTCCAAGATCGTCTCGTTCGAGGCAGAGGAGCCGTGCGACCTGCGCGATGCTGTCTGGACCGCGGGCACGCTGACCCTCGAGGGCGGCGGCGAAGTGGCCGCGATGATCCCGACCCGTTATCCCGGCAGCGAGAAGGCCGACGGGCTGTCGATGCTGGCGCGCGCCACCGTGTGGGAGGATGCCGGCGCGGAAACCTATACCGGTCTGGGCCAGCGGCTGCTGGCGATCGGCGATGAGGATATTGCCATCATGGACGTGCGCACACTCCGGATGGATGGGCACGGCGAAGAGAATGGCTGACAAGACACTGGCCGAGCGCCTGCAGCCCTCGCTGCTGGACCGGCTGACCGACAATGCGCCTGGCAATCAGAAGGAAACCCGCGAGAGCCGGGTGATTGATCTGGTGCGGCTGCGGGAAATCATCCAGCGCGATCTGTCGTGGCTGCTGAACACCCAGAATGTCGAAAGCCATTTCGATGCGGAGAAGTACCCGGCGGTGTCTGCCTCGGTGCTGAACTACGGGCTGATCGAAGTGGCGGGGGAGGCCTCGACCACCGAGAAGGCAGAGGCGATCCGCCGGTCGATCAAGCAGGCGATTGCCACTTATGAGCCGCGGATCATCGAAGGCTCGGTCGATGTGCGGCTGCAGGATGGCACCGACGCGACCGAGATGACCGTGGGGCTGGAAATCCGCGCCGACATGTGGGCGCAGCCGATGCCGCTGGAGCTGTACCTGCGCAGCAAGGTCGATCTGACCACCGGCGAGGTGCAGATGGAAAGGGCCATGTGATGGATACACGGCTGCTGACCCATTACGAGAATGAGCTGAATTATCTGCGCGACATGGGCGCGGAGTTTGCTGCCGCCTATCCCAAGATCGCGGCCCGGCTGGGCATGGAAGGGGTCGAGGTTCTTGACCCTTATGTGGAGCGCCTGCTGGAGGGCGCCGCGTTCCTGACCGCGCGGGTGCAGCTGGAGCTGGAGCTGCAGTATCCGAATTTCACTTCCAACCTCCTGGAGATCATCTATCCGCATTACCTGGCGCCGACACCGTCGATGATGATCGCGGCGTTTGAGCCGGATGTGGCGAACTCAGCCGTGAAAAGCGGCTATGTGCTGAAGCGCGGATCGACGCTGCGGTCGCGGCTGACCGAGGGCGAGCAGACGCCCTGCGAATTCCGCACCGCCGCTGATCTGACCATGTGGCCGGTCCAGATCACCGAGGCGCAGTATATTGACGGCCGCGGCGAGCTGGTGGCGGCAGGGGTTGCCACCGGGTATGACGCCCGCGCCGGCATCCGGCTGCGGATCAAGCGCATTGACGGCGACCCGATCAGCAAGCTGGAAATGGACAAGCTGTCGCTGTACCTGACCGGCGAGGCGGGCAACAGCTGGCCGCTGCTGGAACTGCTGTGCACCCAGGTGCAGGGGATCGTGGCACGCTCCACCGACCGCCGCGCCGACTGGCAGCTGCCGCTGCGCCAGGCCCGGGTGGTGCAGAAGGGCTTTGGCCCCGATGAGGCGCTCCTGCCGGTGCCGCGCCGGGTCTACGACGGCTACCGGCTGCTGCAGGAATATTTCGCGATGCCGGAGCGGTTCCGCTTTGTCGAACTGCAGGGGCTGCGCGAAGGGTTGCGGAAATCCGAAGGCAATGAGGTTGATCTCTATATCCTGCTGCGCGAAGGCATGCCGGAGATTGCGCCGATCGTGGTGCCGGAGGTGTTCAAGCTGAACGCGGTCCCCGCCGTGAACCTGTTCGAGAAGCGCTGCGACCGGGTGCGGATCGCACCGATTGATACTGAGCACCATGTGATCCCGAACCGCACTGCGGGCCTTGATTTCGAGATCTACGGATTGCAGAGCGTGGTGGGCATCAGCGGCGAGGGCGAGGACGACGTGGTGTTCCGCCCGTTCTATTCCGCCAATGATTTCACCGCCGCGGGCGAAAGCCACCCGGCTTATTACACTATCAAGCGGCGGATGCGGCAGCGGTCGGAGAAGGAGCGCCTGCGCGGGGTGCGCAGCTCTTATCTGGGATCGGAAGTGTTCCTGACGCTGGTGGACCGGGCGCAGGCGCCCTATTCCGCCGGGCTGGAGCAGCTGGCGGTCAAGGCGCTGTGCACCAACCGCGATCTGCCGATGCTGCTGGCCACCGGCAATGACGATGTGTTCCAGCTGCCAGAGGGCGGCCCGATCAAGAAGGTGACGCTGCCGGTGTCGCCAACTCGGCCGCATCCGACCCTGGCGCAGGGCGATACCGCCTGGCGGCTGATTTCGCATCTGAGCCTGAACTATGTCTCGATTGCCGAAACCGGCAAGGGCCAGTCGGCGGAAGCGCTGCGGGAGCTGGTCGGGCTTTATGCGCCCTTGGGCGACCGGGTGACGGAAAAGCAGCTGGAGGGCATCCTGTCGGTCAGCGCCCGGCCCATCGTGCGGCGGATGAGCGATGAGGTGCTGTCGACCGCGGTGCGGGGGCTGGAGATCACCCTGGGCTTTGACGAGAGCTTTTTCGAGGGCAGCAACATCTATGCGCTGGGGGCCGTGCTGGAGCGGTTCTTCCGCGGTTATGCCAGCATCAACTCGTTCACGGAGACCGTCCTGAAAACCGAAAAACGCGGGGAAATTGCCAGATGGCGACCGGAAAAGGGCCTCGGCCGGATGATCTGAGCCTGTATGGCCGGCTGGCCATGGACCCTGAGAAACATCATGTTTTTCAGGCCCTGCGGGTATTGGAGGCGCATTTCGATGACGCCCCGCGCCTGGGCGAAAGCCGCCGTCCGCGGCAGGACCGGCTGCGGCTGGGGCAGGAGGCGGAACTGGCGTTCCCGCCCTCGACCATTGCTGCGTTCAAACCGGCGGAGGGGGACAAGCCGGCGGTGCTGACCAACCGGTTCTTCGGGCTGTTCGGCCCGCAAGGCCCGCTGCCGCTGCATCTGACCGAATACGCCCGCGACCGCAAAAGGAATCACCGCGACCCGACGATGGTGGCCTTTGCCGATATGCTGACGCACCGGCTGATGAGCCTCTTGTACCGGGCCTGGACGCAGGGCTCGCCCGCGGTGAGCTTTGACCGGGCGGATGACCCGATGGCGCGCAAGGTGGCATCGCTGATCGGTTACAACGGTTTCAAGTTCACCAGCCGCGACGACATGCCGGATCTGGCCAAGCTGCATTTTGCGGGCCACCTGGCGAAGGGCGCCAAGAACGCCGAGGGGCTGGTGTCGATCCTGTCGGCGTTTTTCGAGGTGCCCGTCTCTCTGGAGGAGTATGTCGGCAGCTGGCTGGAGCTGGAGCCGGACGACCGCTGGCAGCTGGGTTACGGCGGGCTGGGACAGACCACCAGCATCGGCGACAAGGTCTGGAGCCGCAGTGCCAAGTTCCGCATCCGCATCGGGCCGCTGAAACTGGAAGATTATGAGCGGCTGCTGCCCGGCGGCGCGGCGCTGGACCGGCTGCGGGCGATTGTGCGCTCTTATGCCGGCGATATTCTGGACTGGGACGTGAACCTGGTTCTGGCGGGCGACGAGGTGCCGCGGGCATCCTTGGGCGGCACCACGCGGCTGGGGCACACCAGCTGGGTGCGCTCGCGCCCGGATCCGGATGCGGACCAGCCGGATGTGAATGATTTGTACCTGTACCCGGGATTAGGCGCCGGGGCTGAGAAGCCTGTAGAGGGAGGGATTTGAGATGACCGAGATCAGCCGCGTGGCGCTGTTTGGCAAATTGAACAAGCTGGGATACCAGGCTGTCGAGAGCGCAACCGTGTTCTGCAAGATGCGCGGAAACCCCTATGTGGAACTGGTGCACTGGATGCATCAGCTGCTGGCGCAGCAGGACAGCGATATGCACCGGATCATCCAGCATTACGACCTGGATACGGGCAAGATTGCCAGTGAGCTGACCCGGGCGCTGGACATGCTGCCGCGCGGCGCCTCGACGATCTCGGACCTGTCGGATCACCTGATGGATGCGATGGAACGCGGCTGGGTCTGGGGTTCGCTGCTCTACTCCGCGGGCCAGGTGCGCAGCGGCCATCTGCTTTTGGGGATGCTGAAGACACCGGCGCTGCGCAACATCCTGTCGAACATGTCGCCGGAGCTGGCGAAGATCGGTGCCGATGATCTGGCCGATAACTTCCATAAGGCCACCGATGGCTCGCCCGAGGAACGGCTGGGGGCGCAGGATGGCTCTAACGTGACCGGCGGCGGGGCGGAGCCGGGTGAGGCCTCCGGCTCGATGGCGCCGGGCGCCATGGGCAAGGGCGAGGCGCTGCAGCAGTTCTGCACTGACCTGACCGAACAGGCCCGCAACGGCGAAATCGACCCGATCGTGGGCCGCGATGAGGAAATCCGCCAGATCGTTGATATTCTGATGCGGCGGCGCCAGAACAACCCGATCCTGACCGGCGAGGCGGGCGTGGGTAAGACGGCTGTGGTCGAGGGTTTTGCGCTGCGGATCGCGCGCGGCGACGTGCCGCCGGCGCTGAAGGATGTGCGGCTGATGGTGCTGGACGTGGGCCTGCTGCAGGCCGGTGCCAGCATGAAGGGCGAGTTTGAAAACCGCCTGCGCCAGGTGATCGACGAGGTGCAGGCAAGCCCGGTGCCGATTGTGATGTTTGTCGATGAAACCCACACGCTGGTGGGTGCGGGCGGTGCGGCTGGCACCGGCGATGCGGCGAACCTCTTGAAACCGGCGCTGGCGCGCGGGACGCTGCGCACCATCGGCGCGACCACCTGGGCAGAGTACAAGAAATACATTGAGAAAGACCCGGCACTGACCCGCCGCTTCCAGGTGGTCAAGGTCGAGGAACCGGGCATCCAGAAGGCAATCCTGATGATGCGCGGCATTGCCTCGATGCTGGAAAACCACCACCGGGTGCAGGTGCTGGACGAGGGGATCGAGGCGGCCGTCAGCCTGTCGGCGCGCTACATCCCGGCGCGGCAGCTGCCGGACAAGTCCGTCAGCCTTCTGGATACGGCCTGTGCGCGGGTGGCGGTCAGCCAGCACGCGGTTCCGGCCGAGGTTGACGACAGCCAGCGCAGGATTGAGGCGCTGACCACCGAGCTGGAGATTATCGGCCGCGACGAGACTGCCGGCTATGAGGTCGCCGACCGGCGCGAGGCGGTGGAAGCCGCCAAGGCTGCCGAAGAGGAACGGCTGGCAGGCCTGACCGAGCGCTGGGACAAGGAAAAGGCGGTGGTCGAGGGCATTCTGGAGCTGCGCGCCAAGCTCCGGGAGGGAGCCGCCCCCGTGGATGCTGCGCCGGATGCCGGGGACGACGCTGCGGAGGGCGCCGCCGATAGCCCGCTGCCGGACGAAGAGCGCGCCAAGCTGATGCAGGAGCTGAAGGACAAGAACGCCGAGCTGGAAGCGCTGCAGGGCGACTCTGCACTGATCCTGCCGATTGTCGACCATCAGGCGGTGGCCTCGGTGGTGGGCGACTGGACCGGTATCCCGGTGGGCCGCATGGTCAAGGATGAGATTGAAACCATCCTGAACCTGAAAGAGCGGCTGGCGCAGCGGGTGATCGGCCAGGACCATGCGATGAAGATGATTGCCAAGCGCATCCAGACCAGCCGCGCAGGGCTGGACAATCCGAACAAGCCGATCGGGGTGTTCATGCTGGCCGGTACTTCGGGCGTCGGTAAGACCGAGACCGCGCTGGCGTTGGCTGAGGTGCTGTATGGCGGTGAGCAGAACGTCATCACCATCAACATGTCGGAATATCAGGAGGCCCATACCGTCAGCTCGCTGAAAGGCGCGCCTCCCGGCTATGTCGGTTACGGCGAGGGCGGGGTGCTGACCGAGGCGGTGCGGCGCAAGCCCTATTCCGTGGTGCTGCTGGATGAGGTCGAAAAGGCGCACCCCGATGTGCATGAGATCTTTTTCCAGGTGTTTGACAAGGGCGTGATGGAAGACGGCGAAGGCCGCATCATCGACTTCAAGAACACCCTGATCCTGCTGACCTCCAACGTCGGCACCGAGACGATCATGGACCTGTGTTCGGACCCCGAGCTGATGCCGGACCCGGAAGGCATGGCAAAGGCGATCCGCGATCCGCTCTTGAAGGTGTTCCCGCCGGCGCTGCTGGGGCGTCTGGTGGCGATCCCGTACTATCCGCTCAGCCCGGAGATGATCGGCGAGATCACCAAGCTGCAGCTGGGCCGCATCCAGAAACGGGTGCAGGAGGCGCATGGGGTGCCGTTCGAGTATTCGGATGCCGTGGTAGAAGAGATCGTCAACCGCTGCCAGGAGCTGGACAGCGGCGGGCGGATGATCGACGCGATTGTCACCAACACCATGCTGCCGGAGATTTCCAACGAGTTCCTGCGCCGCCTGATGGAGGGTGCGGACGTCGAGAAGGTCGCCATCGGCGTCAAGGACGGAGAATTCACTTACGCGTTTGACTGATTGAATGCAGAAGCAGCCAGGAGGAAACTGACATGGCCACACAGTACAAGACGATTTTCCTGGGCTCTGGCGGCGGCGAGAACGTTGCCAGTGCCGACATTGCCAAAATGGCGATGGCAATCGGAAAGTATCTGAAGGACAAGGGCATGCAGGCCCAGGGCATCAAGCTGCCGGGGCTGAAAAAGGCGCAGGCTCTGGTTGCCAAATGCGCCAAGGTTCAGCAGGTCGCGCAAAATTCCTCTCAGGTGAAGGATCTGGGCTTTACCCCGGAGCTGAGTGTGGTTGGCGGCATTGACACGTCTGGCCACCTGTCGATCTGCATTACCGGGATGCTGCCGCCGCCGAAGGAAGGCAAACCGCCTGTCAATTTCGACAAGACTGAGGTGATCCGCAAGGACTGGAACAAGCTTGAGGCGGAACTGGCGGATGAAACCAATGTTGTGGTGAACCTGACAAAGAAGAACATCTCGATCATCGAAGAGGCGCTGGACAAGCTGGTGGCCAAACATGACGGCGATCTGAAGAAGGTCACCAAGGACAAGGTCTACGGGGTGCTGCTGGAGAAGTTCAAGGGCGGCGACAAGGTGATCAACCGGGCTGCCGAGAAGCAGGCTGCGAAGTACAAGACCAAGACCGTGAACACGGACGAGGCGGACTTTGGCGAGCTGACGACCGGCACGGTGGCGCTGTGCGCCCATGGCTCACGCGAGAAGATCAATGGCATCTGGCTGGGCACCAAGCTGGGCAAGAAGTCGCCCGACCAGATCGTCGATCTGCTGACCGGCAACAAGGACAAGAAGAAGAACCTGTCGAAGGATTTCAAGGGAACGGTTCTGCTGTCCGGCTGCTTCACCGCGGCAGGCGGCATTGCTCCGCCGGGTGACAAGTACGACTACGACACCTATGCCGGCAAAGTCTGGCGGCTGCTGAAGGCCAAGGGCATCAACTGCAAGGTTGTCGGCCAGCCGGGGACGGCCTCGACCAATGAAGACGGCTCCAAGAACTCTGTGATGCCGACCAAACAGGACGAGAAGGACGCCTACAAGGCGGAGATCAAGGCCCTGGAAAAAGAACTTCAAAAACTTGAGAAAAAGCTGAAGTCCGGCGACAAGGCGACCAAGAAATCGGCGACCAAAAAGGCGCAGACGCTGTACAGCAAGATCAAGGACGCCAGGAACAAGTCTGCCCTGACCTGGATGAAAGACTTGCAAGTCAACTACGGGCTGGACCCGCTGCGCTAGGGCCTGCGGCCCCGGCGGCCGGAGCAGGGCCGGGCGCTTGTGCGGCGCCCGGCTGAATTGAAAGACCAGGTGGAGAAAAACATTGGACAGCAGCGCGCAAACTGCCGTGACGCTTCGGGACAAGGCCCGCGAATTTGTTGAACGCAGATCGGTGACCAATGCCATTCTGGGCATCATCATCTTCAATGCGATCACGCTGGGCCTTGGCACCTCGGCGGCGGTGCGGGCGCATGCGGGCGGGCTGCTGGATGTGATCGACACCGCCGTTCTTGCGGTCTTCGTGCTGGAGCTGGCGCTGAAGCTGTTTGCCTACGGCTGGCGGTTCTTCTCTTCGGCCTGGAACATCTTTGACCTGGTCGTGGTCTCGTTCGGCCTGTTCCCGGACAGCCAGGGCCTGTCGGCGCTGCGCGGCCTGCGGGTGGTGCGGGCGCTGCGCCTGCTGTCGGTCATTCCGCAGATGCGTGCCGTGGTTCAGGCCCTGCTGGATGCGCTGCCCGGCATGGGCGCGGTGATCGTGATGATCTCCATCGTGTTCTACGTCTTTGGCGTGATGGCGACGATGATGTACGGCGCCGCCTTTGACGAATGGTTCGGCACGCTGGGGCGGTCGCTGTATTCGCTGTTCCAGATCATGACACTGGAAAGCTGGTCGATGGGGATCGTGCGCCCGGTGATGGAGGAATTCCCCTTTGCCTGGTCGTTCTTTGTGCCGTTCATCGTGATCACAGCGTTTTCGGTGCTGAACCTGTTCATCGGCCTTCTGGTCAACACGATGCAGTCCGCGGTGGAAGCCGACGCGGAGGCGGAGTTCGAGAAGCTGCGCGATCTGGTGAAGTCGGAAACCGACGTGGTCGACGCGCATGTGATGGAGCTGCATGCGGAGATCAAAAACCTGCGGGCGGAGATTGCTGAGCTGAAAGGGCAGGGCAATGGCTGACAGCTCGCAGAAGTTCATCGCTCGCAACCGGGCGCCCCGGGTTCAGATCGAATATGACGTGGAGCTTTACGGCGCCGAGAAGAAGGTGCAGCTGCCCTTTGTCATGGGGGTGATGAGCGATCTGGCAGGCAAGTCCACGGTGGAGCAGCCCACAGTGGCGGACCGCAAGTTCCTGGAGATCGATGTCGACAACTTCGACGAGCGCATGAAAGGGCTGGCGCCGCGCGCCGCCTTCACGGTGCCCAACACGCTGACCGGCGAGGGCAGCCTGGCGGTGGATCTGACGTTTGAGAGCATGGCGGATTTCGCGCCCGGTGCGATTGCCGCCAAGGTGGACGCGCTGCGCCCGCTCTTGGAGGCGCGCACCCAGTTGCAGAACCTGATGGCCTATATGGACGGCAAGACCGGGGCCGAGGCGCTGATCGAGACGATCCTGAACGATCCGTCGCTGCTGGCCGCAGTTTCGGCGCCCGCGGCGGATGCGGAGAGTGCCGCGGCGTTGGACAGCCTGCGCAATCTGGAACTTCCGGAGGAGGAGGCGGACACCACGGGCAGCGTGCTGGCGGGCCTCGCCGTGCAGGCGCCGGAGAAGGAAGAGCCTCAAGACACTTCGGGCAGTGTTCTGGATGCCTTGCGCGAAGCGGCGCCTGAGGAGCAGGCGGCGGAGGATGTTTCGGCAGATGTGCTGGCGGGACTGAGTGCGGCGGCCCCGGCTGATGCGGAACAACCGGATGAAGCCGCAGATGCCTTGGCGTCGCTGGCTGCGGCTGAGGTTCCGGAGACTGTTGAGGAAGACACCTCTGCGGCGGTGCTGGAGGGGCTGGCCCAGGCTGACCTTCCGGAGGAAGAGAAAGACACCTCCGGTGACGTGCTGGCCGGGCTTTCCGCGCAAGCCCCAGAGGACGCTGATACCGGTGACGCTGCTGCCAGTGTTCTGGACGATCTGCGGGCGGCCGAGCCTGAGGAAGCGGAGCCGGATGATGGTGCCGCCGATGTTCTGGCGGGTCTGAGCGCTGCTGCTCCGGAAAAGGAGGAGCAGGGCGATGCAGCCGGAGAGGCGCTGGCCTCGCTGGCGGGTGCTGAGGTTCCGGATGCCGAAGAGGAGGATCAGACAGGGTCCGTTCTGGCAGGGCTGGCGCAGGCGGAAATTCCTGAAGAGGCCGAGGATACTGCGGGTGATGTGCTTGCCGGGCTGGCGGCACAGGAACCGGAAGAGACGGCAGACGAGGATGCCGCCGGCGCGGCACTGGAGAGCCTTGCCGCGGTTGAGGTGAGTGAGGCGGAAAAAGAGGATCACTTTGGCGTTCTGGATGCCTTGGCGGATCTGGAAATGCCGGCGGCGGAGGATTCCGCCGCAGACGATGCGCTAGAAAGTCTGGCGTCGGTCGAGATCGAGGAGGCCGTGGAAGAGGATCATTCCGGCGTACTGGATGCGTTGGCTGATGCCGCGGTGGATGAGGTCGAGGACACCGCAGCGGATGACGCGCTGGTTAGCCTGGCCGCTTTGGACATTGACGGCACGGCAGAAGAGGACACGGCTGCTGCCGCCTTGGAAAGCCTTGCGGCTGCGGATGTGCTGGAAACAGCTGAAGAAGAAGACCATTCTGCGGTTCTGGAGGAGCTGGCCTCGATTGAAGCGGAGGATGAGGCAGATGATGCCGCGGACGCCGTGCTCGAAAGCCTGGCCGCCGCTGAAGTTGAAGAGCCGGATGCGGAAGATCACTCGGATATTCTGGAGGGATTGGCCGGACTGGAGCCGGCTGATGCCGACGAAGAAGATCTGTCGGGCGCCGCACTGGAGAGCCTGGCTGCGGTCGAGGTTTCCGAAAGTGAAGAAGAGGACGTCTCCGGCGTTCTGAGCGGCCTGGCGGATCTGGAACCGGATGAGGAGGACGGCGGCGAAGAGGCCGCGGCGGCTTTGGACAGCCTGGCGGAAGCTGCGGTGCCGGAGGCCGATGACGGCGATGACCTGGAGGATGTGCTGGGCGGACTGCTGGAGGAGGCTCCCGAAGAGGAAGACGCCGGCAGCGGAACAGAGGATGCGCTGGAGAGCCTGGCCGCTGTTGAGGTGGAAGATACCGAAGACGGTGGCGCTGAGGACATTCTTGAGGGCTTGCTGGACGCCGCGCCTGAAGACGAGCCCGAAGAGGATCTGAGCGCAATTCTGGACAGTCTGGAGGCACCGGACGAGTCCGAAGAGGCGGATGGGGCTGGCGATGTGCTGGCCGGTTTGGCTGATGATCTGCCGGAAGATGACCCGGAGGATGAGACGGATCTGGATGATATCCTGGGCGGTCTGGATGTGCCGGACGAGGAGGCCGCTGAAGACGATCTGAGTGCCGCGCTTGATACGCTGGAGGCGCCGGACGAAGAAGAGGAAGACAGCGGGCTGGATGACCTATTGGCGGATCTTGGCAGCGATGCGCCGGAGGACGACGCCGGGGAGGATACCGCTGATGTGCTGGCGGGCCTTGCCGGGGCCGGCAGTGCAGAGGATGCCGATAGCGGTGACGAGGATCTGGATGCGCTTCTGGGCGGATTGGATGAGGATGACGGTCTGGACAGCCTGCTGGGTGATCTGGATACAGAAGAGGAGTCCGCGGAGGAGGCAGATGCGCTGCTGAGTGCCGGGGCGGACGATACCGTTGCGGAAGCCGGGTCAGACGACAGCAGCCTCGAGGATCTTCTGGGCGGATTGGACGCCGGCGAAGATGACGGGAGCGCTGATCTGGATGCGCTTTTGGCAGATGATGAGGCCGCCGACGAAGATGGTGGCGGTGACGATCTTGACGCGCTGCTTGGAGGCTTGGACGAGGCTTCTGGCGCGGAGGCCGGCGGCCTTGATGATCTGCTTGGCGGATTGGATGACGATGACAGCGGCGGGACGGCGGACGCTGGCGAGGATGATCTGGACGCGCTGCTGGGCGGGCTGGACGATGACGAGGCCGCAGAGGACGCCAGCCTGGATGATCTGCTGGGGGACCTTGGCAGCGAAGAGGAAGAGGACGGCGATCTGGAGGGATTGCTGGCGGGGCTTGGCGAAGAAGCGGAAGCTGAGGACGCGGACAGTGCCGAAGATGACCTTGATGCGCTGCTGGGCGGGCTGGGGGACGCGGACGCGGATCTTGACAGCCTGATGGGCGGTGACGATGGGGATTTGGATCTGGATGACCTGCTGGGCGGTCTGGATGACGATGACACCGCCGGGGACGGCGGCGATGACTTGGATGCGCTTCTGGGGGATCTGGATGCGGATGGCGATGAACCCGCCGCGGCGGCGGCCTCTGACGATCCGGAGTTTGCCTATGGCACCATGAGCGCGGCGCGGCCCGAACCCGCACGACTGGAGCGCAAGCGGTTCCGGATGGCTGTCCTGGGCGATTTTTCCGGCCGCGCGGCCAAGGGGCAGATCGAGACCGGCGATGCGCTGGCGGCGCGCAAGGCGGTCCTGCTGGACCCGGATACGGTCGAGGATGTGATCGGGAGCTTTGCAACCGAGCTGGTGCTGCCGATCGGCAAGGACGGGGCGGGCATCGCGGTCAAGCTGGAGGACCTGGACGGTCTGCACCCGGATGAGCTGTATGAAAACGTCGGGCTGTTCTCGGAACTGGTCGGTCTGCGCAAGCAGCTGCAGAGCGGCGCGACGGCGGATCATGCGGCGAAGACGCTGAAGGCCTGGGCAGAGAAACATGGCACCAAGGCGCGGGCGCCGAAGCGGACTTCAGCCGGGAACGCGATGCCGGCGGACAAGCGTCTGAGCGCGTTTCAGCAGCTGATCGGGGACACCGGCAACACGCTGCGCGAGGCCTCGCCGGTGGAGGAGCTGCTGGCCCGCGTCGTGGGGCCGCACATCCGGGCGCTGCCGGACCCGCAGGTGGCCGAGATGCAGAAGGCAGTGGATGAGGCGCTGTCCGATGCGATGCGGCTGGTGCTGCATCACCCGGAATTCCAGTCGGTGGAGGCGCAGTGGCGCTCGCTGGATCTGATGGCGCGCTCGATCGAGGCGGACGATACGCTGGATGTGATGCTCTATGACATCTCGGCTGAGGAGCTGGCAGCGGATCTGGCGGCCGAGGACGACCTGTCAAAGACCGGTCTGGTGCGGCTGCTGACAGAAGAGCCGCTGGACGAGGAGAACGGGCGCGGCGGCTATTCGGCGCTGATCGGGATGTATCAGTTCGAGGAAACCCCGCCTCATGCGGAACTGCTGGGCCGGATCGCGCGGGTGGCGGCGCATGTGGATGCGCCGTTCTTTGCGTCGGTTTCGCCGGAATTCCTGAAAACGCCCAAGGCGGAGCGCCCCAAGCTGGTGGCCGATGCCTGGACCACGCTGCAGGGCATGGCGGAGGCGGGTCATCTGGGGCTGGCCAGCCCGCGGTTCCTGCTGCGCCATCCCTATGGCGAGAAAACCGATCCCTGCTATGAGTTTGATTTTGAGGAGTTTACCGAAACGGAAGGCCTGCGCGGCATGCTCTGGGCCAATCCTGTTGTGCTGGTGGCGATCCTTCTGGGGCGGTCCTTCAAGGAAAACGGGCCATCGCTGCAGCTGGGAAAGATTATGTCTCTGGGCGGGATGCCCTATCATTATGTGAACGACAAATTCGGCGACCAGGTGGCGCTGCCCTGCACCGAGCGCAATATCGATCTGGACAAGATCGCAATGGCGCAGGAACGCGGGTTCATGGCGGTGAGCGCGGTCAAGGGGCGGGATGAGGTGCGGCTGACCTCTTTCAACTCGCTCAAAGGCAGCGAAATCCTGGGGCCCTGGACCGGTTTGCCAGCGCCGGAGCCCTCGCCGCCGGACCCGCGCGGGCTGCCGAAGCCCAAGCCGCCTGCAGGGGGCGGCGATGACGACGAAGACCTGGATCTTGATTTGGATTTGGGCGGAGACGATGAGGACGATCTCGGCCTGGATGATCTTGATTTCGGAGGCGATGACGGGGATGACGATGGCCTCGGGGATCTGGATGACTTGCTGTCGTCGTTCGGGGATGACGATGACAGTGACGGTGGGGATGATGATGATATGGATGCGGACCTCGCCGCGCTTTTGGATGATTTGTGATGCGAATGTTTGAGAACACTGCCGGCGATTACCGGCCCCGTTCCCGTCGCGGAAAGGAGGAGACATGGTTGTAAGCAAGGGCCATGAGAACGACCTCGCCTGGATGTCGGGGACATATTCCACCGACGGCCTGATGATGAGCCGGGCCATTGTGCGCGAGGGGTTGAGCAAGCTTACCGAGACAACGATCGAATTTGCGGCGACCAAGAAGCAACCAAATCTTCAGGATCTGGTCGGCAAGCAAATGAACGTGCATGTGATGCGCCAGCAGACGGAGCATCAATTCAACGGCATGTGCGTCTCGGTCGAGTATCTGGGGTTCCGCAACGGCTATGAGATGTATGTGGCCGAAGTGCGGCCCTGGTTCTGGATGCTGACCCGGACCGCGGATCTGCGGGTGTTTCAGGAGAAGACCACGGTTGAGATCATCAAGGAGGTGTTCAATGACCATGGGTTCAGCGACTTCTCGGACAAGCTGAGCGAGACCTATGAGAAGCGTGAGTATTGCCTGCAATACCGCGAGAGCGATCACGATTTTCTGTGCCGGCTGATGGAGGAAGAAGGGATTTACTTCTACTTCGACAGCGTCGCTGGCGATACCGCAGTTGAAAAGCTGGTGCTGTGCGATGGTGTCAGCGCCCACAGCCCGATCAAGGGCGGCTCTGATATTGAGTTCCATGCCCGCGACGACAGCGACCGGCGGCGCGAGGAGCATATCTCGGAGTGGGCCAAGGATGAGCGGATCACCCGCGGCAAGGTCACGCTGAATGACTTTGATTTCCTGACGCCTTCGGCGGACCTGAAGGCAGCATCGTCAATCCCGAAAGGCAAGCATTCTTTCAAGGATTTTGAAGTCTACGACTATCAGGGCCACTACCGGAAGAACTCGGGCCTGGGCAACAAGCTGGCGCGGGTGCGGATGGAAGCGGAAGCAATCAAGCATATCACCTGGCGCGGCGCCTCCAGCGTGGCAACGCTGGGCACCGGCAGCACCTTCAAACTGAAGAAACACCCGGTGGCGGAGAACAATAAGGAATACCTCGTCATCAATGCTGAGCATCACGTCAAGGTGGCCTGGGATTACGGCGAGCGCGAAAGCCAGAAAACCGAGCAGATCGCAACCAAAGGCGCCATGCGGCGCGACCTGAAGGCGCGCAACATGGATGTTCCGGAGGAGATGGAGCATGACGTCTATGCATCAACCTTCAGCGCAATCCTGAAGGCAGACCAGTTCCGCGCACCGCTGGTGACGCCCTGGCCGGAAGTGCAGGGGTTGCAGACCGCCACGGTTGTGGGGCCCAGCGGCGAGGAAATCCACACCGATGTGCACGGGCGCATTAAAGTCCAGTTCCATTGGGACAGGGAAGGCAAAAAAAACGAGACGTCCTCCTGCTTTGTGCGGGTGGTGACGCCCTGGTCCGGCAAGAACTGGGGCATGGTTGCGGTGCCGCGCATTGGCCAGGAAGTGGTGGTCCAGTTCGAGGATGGTAACCCGGACCGGCCGATCTGTACCGGCATGCTTTATAATGCTGAAACCATGCCCCCCTATACCTACCCCGACGATCAGACCCAGCTGGGGATCAAGACCAATTCGTCAAAGGGCGGCGGCGGCTATAACGAGCTGATGTTCGACGACAAGAAAGACAGCGAGCTGATGCGGGTGCAGGCGGAGAAGGATCACCAGATGCTGGTCAAGGACCGCTCTACGGTGACGGTTGGTCTGGATGCGCCGTCGCCGGAAGTGACCTCGGCTGACGAGAAAAGCTATGTTCTGACGGTTGAGCAGCACGTCACTGAAACGGTGAACAAGGGCGACCGTACCGAGACCGTGAAGACCGGCAACATGACGGTGGATGTGGAAAAGGGCAACCTGGCCGAAACCATCGACAAGGGCAATGTGACGCTGGACATCAACACCGGCAACCTGACCGAAACCATTGCCAAGGGGAACCATTCGGAAACCGTGTCGCTGGGCAATCTGACCGTCGATGTGACCGCGGGCAAGATCGCGATGAGCGCAGGTCAGGAGATCAAGCTGACCGTGGGCGCCTCCTCGGTCAAAATCGACAACTCGGGCGTCACTATCAAGGGGCCGATGATCAAGATCGAGGGCACCGGGATGGTTGAGGCAAAAGCGCCGATGACCACCGTCAAAGGCGAGGCCATGCTGACCCTGAAGGGCGGCCTCACGATGATCAACTAGGCGGGTGCAGATGTCGGCAAGATTTGAAAAGCTGGTGAAAATGCCTGCTGACCCGGTGGCGAAGCTGCTGTCGCGGGCAAATGTCATCCTGAAAACCCCGCTGGAGGCGCCGCCAACGGCGCAGGCGGGGATTGTGCTGGAGGAGCTGGACCGCAAGGGCGCGCTGGTTGATCTGCTGCGCACCCTGGCGGTACTGCTGCCCCCGCGTGAGCGGGTGTGGTGGGCCTGCCTGGCGGCGCGCGATTATATCGGGCCGCGCTCGGACAAGGACCCGGCCTCGCTGACCGCGTCGGAGGCCTGGGTGTTTGAGCCCAGCGAGGAAAACCGCGACAAGGCGCGGATCACCCTGGATCATGCCTATGTGGATGATGATACGGTGAATTGCGCGCTGGCGGTGCTGTATGCGGCCGGAACCCTGGGACCCGGAGAATTGAATCAATATCCTGCCCCGGCAGGGGCCTCTGAGGCGGCTGCCTTTGCCATGAATATGGTGGCCTTGGGTCAATTGTCTGATAAGTTTGAAGAACACGGCGCCGTTCTGATCGAGCGGGCGCTGGATATTGCGCGCGGCGGCAAGGGGCAGGTGATCGAAGTCCCGCTGCAGGCCGCGCAGGACTGAATGGGAGGATGAACAGATGGGAATGCCACAGGCCCGGGTGACGGATCTGCATGCCTGCATGCTGCCCTCCACCCCGCCGCCGCCGGTGCTGCCGGTGCCGACGCCGATTCTGCCGCCCTGTGCGGTCACCGTGCTGGTGGCCAAGCTGCCGGCTGCACGGCTGAGCGACATGTGCACCGCGGCGCCGTCGCCGCACCCGATCATCAAGGGGTCGGCAACGGTGCTGATCAACAACCTGCCGGCCGCGCGCATCCTCGACAGCACGGCCTGCGGCGGCATGGTTGCCAAGGGTGAAGTCACCGTTCTGGTGGGAGGATAAGCCCAGGCATGGGAGTGACACTGAAATTCCAGAGCTCGGGCGCGATGCCCGGCGATGCGGCCCCTGTTCCGATGCGGGGGCCGAGCCTGACTGTGGGGCGCGGTGCCAGCTGTGATCTGGTGCTGCCGGATCCGGACCAGATGCTGTCGCGCAACCATTGTGTGATCGAGGATCACAACGGCAATGTGGTGGTGGTGGATCTCAGCTCCAACGGCACCTTTCTGAACTATTCGAAGATCCCGCTGGGCCGCACTCCGACGCCGTTGAACAACGGCGACGTTCTGTGTGTCGGCAATTATGAGCTGGTGGTGGAAATCCGCGATGACTTGGCGGATGTGGGCGACATGATTGCGGGGCCGGCGGCACAGGGCCCCGCCTCGCACGGCAATGCGGCCAATGCGCCGGATCCGCTGCAGCTGCTGGAGGATGCCGGACCGGGCGGGGACTTTCTGGATGACCTGCTGGGCGAGGGGCCGAAGGGGCCTGCGCAGTTCAGTCCGGTAGACCCGATTGACGAGCTGCTGCCGCCCTTGGGCGAGGAGGAGGATCCGTTCTTTCAGAAGGCCAGCGACGGGCGCGAAGGGGAGGGGGCAAGCCTGCCCAATCACAACCCGACCGCCTCGGACGGGTTTGCAGCGCCTGCGGCGCAGTCCAGCCTGATCCCGGATGACTGGGACGATGATTTCCTGTCCGGCATCGGCGAGCCGGAGGTTCCTGCGCCCCAGCCGGATCCGCAGCCTGTGCCACCGCCGCGTGAAGTGCCGCAGCCGCCAGCGGAGGTGCCGCCTTCGGCTCCGCCGCAAGAGGCCCCGCCTGCGCCGCCGCAGGAAATCCCGCCGCCGCAGGACAGCGGTGAAAAGACCGTTGCGCCTGCCGCGGCGGCACCCTCGGAAGCCTCGCAGGAGGCGGTTGAGGCCTTTCTCAAGGGCGTTGGTGCGGACGTCAGTCTTGATCCTGCGGAGCACGCCAGCACCATGGCGCGGATGGGCCGGGTGATGAAAACGCTGGTCACCGGCCTGCGTGAAATCCTGATGACGCGTACCTCGATCAAGTCCGAGTTCCGCATCGAGCAAACGATGATTTCTGCGGGCGGCAACAACCCGCTGAAATTCTCGATCACCCCGGAACAGGCAGTGGAGGCGATGGTGCGCCCCGCGACCAGGGGCTACCTGTCGCCCGAGACCGCCGCCGAGGAGGCGCTGCGGGATATCAAGGCGCATGAGGTGGCGATGGTCACCGGCATGGAGGCGGCGCTGAAAGGCGTGCTGAAGCGCCTCGACCCCAAGGCGCTGGAAGCGCAGATCGAGGACAAGGGCGGTTTCACCGGCCTCTTGCGCGGCAAGAAGGCGCGGTACTGGGACGTATACGAGCAGCTTTATGCGGAGATTTCCGACCAGGCTGAGAATGATTTTCACGACCTGTTCAGCCGCGAATTTGCGCGGGCCTACAAGGATCAGCTGGACAGGCTGAAGGAATGACCGGCACCGCGCTCTGCGCGCGTGCCCGCAAGTGAGAGGAGATCCCGGTGTCCTGGGACAGCAAGGTACTTTGGACGGAGGGGCTGTTTCTGCAGCCGCACCATTTCCAGCAGTCCGACCGTTACAACGAGGCGCTGGTGTCCGGGCTGGCGCGGCGGCTGAGCCCCTATGCCTGGGGCGTGAACGGACTGGAGATCGACCATGAGGCGCTGAAGATCGGCCAGTTTGCGGTGAAGTCCTGCGAGGGTCTGACCCATGACGGCACCGTGTTCCGGGTGCCGATGGCGGATCCGCATCCGCCGGCAATGGAAGTCCCGACCACCGTCAAGGACTGCATCGTCTACCTGACCGTGCCGCAGCGCCGGCAGGGCGCGACCGAGGTCGATCTGAGCGGTGCCGAACGTTCGGCCAGCCGACTGCGCCCGGACGCGGTGGAAGTGACCGATGTGACCTCCACCGAGCGCAAGCCGGTGCAGCTGGACGTCGGCAAGATGCGCCTGCAATTCGCGCTGGAGGTGGATGATCTGGCCGACCTGCTGGCGATCCCCGTGGCGCGCATCATCGAAGTGCGCCCGGACAAGGAGATCGTGCTGGACCAGGCCTTTATCCCGTCCTGCCTGGATGTGCGGGCCGCGCCTGCACTCAGCGGGTTCCTGCGCGAGCTGGAAGGGCTGCTGGCGCATCGGATGGAGGCGCTGGCGGGCCGCCTGTCCGAGGCGGGCGGCGCCCGCGGTGTCGCGGATGTGTCGGATTTCATGCTGCTGGCCGTGGTCAACCGGATGCTGCCGCAGGTGCGCCACCTGCGCAACATCGAGAACCTGCACCCGGAACGGCTGTTCACCGCCTGCGCAGGTCTGGCGGGGGAGCTGTCGGTGTTCATGTCCACCGAAAAACAGGCGCCGGAGTTTCCGCCCTATACCCATGACAATCTGGTGGAATGCTTCGCACCGGTCATTCGGGTGCTGCGCCAGTATCTGAGCTCTGTGCTTGAGCAGACCGCAATTCCGATCAAGCTGGAAGCGCGTAAATACGGCATCTCGGTGGGTGTCATCGCCGACCGCAAGCTGCTGGGCAACGCGGGCTTTGTGCTGGCGGTCAGTGCCGACATCGCGGCCGAGGACGTGCGCAAGCATTTCTCGGGCCAGGCCAAGATCGGCCCCGTGGAAGAAATCCGCCAGCTGGTGAACTCAGCCCTGCCGGGGATCACGCTGCGCCCGCTGCCGGTGGCGCCGCGGCAGATCCCCTACCATTCCGGTGTGGTCTATTTCGAGATGGATGCGGACAGCCCCTATTGGCGCAAGATGACCACCTCGGGCGGCATCGCGGTGCATGTGTCGGGACAGTATCCGGGGCTCAAGATGGAGCTTTGGGCGATCCGTAATGCATAAGGGAAGGCGCTGAAATGGCTGATTATGACGATCCCTTTGCTGAACCGGGGGATACCGACAAGACGGTGATCAAGCCGAACCCCGGCGGGCGGCGCCCGGCCACGCCGATGCAGCAGCCGGAGGTTCCGCAGCAGACCCAGCCGGTGCAGGACCAGCCCGCGGATCCGGATCTGGATGCCTATGGGGTGCCGCAGGCTGCCGCGCCCAGGCCGCAGGCTGCTCCGGGCGGGGCCAAGGCGCCGAAGATGGCGCTGACGGGGATGAACCAGCTGACCGCCTGCGCCTCGACCCTGTTTGCGCTGATTTCGCGCATCCGCAACCGGGCCCAGCACATGGACCCGGACGGGTTGCGCAAGAATGTGGTGGCAGAGGTGCGCGCGTTTGAGAACCGCGCCCTGCAGGCAGGTATTGCCGCGCAGACGGTCAAGGTTGCGCGTTACGCGCTGTGCGCGACGCTGGATGACGTGGTGCTGAACACGCCCTGGGGCGGGCAGTCTGCCTGGGGGCTGCAGTCGATGGTGGCGACCTTCCACCGCGAGGTGGTGGGCGGCGACCGGTTTTATGACCTGCTGGCGCGGCTTGAGAAAGAGCCGGGCAACAATATCGACATGCTCGAGTTCCTCTATATGTGCCTGTCGCTGGGGTTCGAGGGCCGTCTGCGGGTGGAGCAGGGCGGATCGGAAAAGCACCTGCAGATCCGAGGCGCACTGGCCCGGATCATCCGCAACCAGCGCGGCCCCGTCGAGCGCGATCTGTCGCCGCATTGGGAAGGCATCGTCAAACCGTTCAAGGCGCTGTCGGTCTGGCGGCTGGTGTGGATCACCATGGCGGCGACCTGTGCCATTCTGGCGCTGCAGTTTCTGGGTCTCAGCTGGATGCTGTCGAACCAGACCGAAAACGTGGTCGGGCAGCTGACAATCGTGGACAGCGGCCCCAAGGCAGAGCTGGAGCGGCGCGCACCGCCGCCGCCGCCGCCGCCGTTGGCGCCGACCACCGAGGAACAGGTGGCCAAGGTTGCGGGCTTCCTGGAACCTGAGATCAAGGAAGGCATCGTGCAGGTCTTCCAGAAGGGCAACACGCTCATCATCCGGCTGACAGGCTCCGGCATGTTCGGCTCCGGCTCGGACCAGCTGAGCAAGGCGTTCCGCAACCCGGTGAACCGGGTAGCCGAGGCGCTGAATGACGAAAAGGGCAAGATCATCGTGGCAGGGCATTCCGACAACGTGCCGATCCGCTCCTCCCGCTTCCCGTCCAACATGGCGCTGTCGCTGGCGCGGGCGAAATCGGTGATGGCGGGCATGGCCGCCGTGATGAAGGATCCGGACCGGCTGTCGGCGGAAGGCCGCGCCGACAAGGAACCGATTGCAGACAACAGCACCCGCGCCGGGCGGGCCAAGAACCGCAGGATCGAAATCCTGCTGGTTCAGGAGGTTGAAGGATGATCCGCCGCTATATCATTCCCCTGTTCCGGTCGATCTACACCGTCCTGCTGATCCTGGCAGCGGTGCTGTCGGCCTGCGTGTGGTATTTTGCACCGTTCATCGGCACTGACAGCTGGCGCCCGTTTGACGGCGTGATGGCGCGGCTGATCGCCATCGGGGTGATCTTCCTGCTGTATTTCATCACCGTCGGCATCATCTTCTGGCGCCGCCGCCGCAAGGACAAGGAGATGACCGAGGAGATGGCGGAGGCCGTTGATACCTCGGAAGATGATGTCTTGTCCGAGGAAATCGGCGAGCTGCGCGGCAAGTTCAAGGACGCGATGAAGGAGCTGCGCAAGTCCAAGGGCGGGCGGCGCCACCTGAACGATCTGCCGTGGTACATCATGATCGGCCCGCCGGGTGCGGGCAAGACAACGGCCATTGTGAACTCCGGCCTGCAGTTCCCGCTGGCCGAGAAGATGGGCAAGGCCGCCATTGGCGGTGTTGGCGGCACCCGCAACTGCGACTGGTGGTTCACCAATGAGGCGGTGCTGATCGATACCGCCGGGCGCTATACCACGCAGGAGAGCGATGCCGAGGCCGACAATGCGGCCTGGCTGGGTTTCCTGGGGCTGCTCAAGAAATACCGCAAGCGGCAGCCGATCAACGGGGCGATCATTGCGATCTCTCTGTCGGATCTGTCCTTGCAGGATGAGATCACCCAGAAAAGCCACGCCGCCGCCGTGCGCCGCCGCCTGGCGGAGCTGCGCGAGAAACTAGGCGTGCGCTTCCCGGTTTATGTGCTGTTCACCAAGGCCGACCTGATTGCCGGCTTCCAGGAGTTTCATGACTCTTTGGGCAAGGAGGACCGCGAGCAGGTCTGGGGCTTCACGCTGCCCTTGCCCAAGGGCAAGAAGGAACAGCCGCCTATTGCCGGGTTCGACGAGGAATTCGGCCTGCTGCTGGGGCAGATCAACGCGCAGCTGCTGGAGAAGATGCAGACCGAGACCGACCATCAGCGCCGGGCGCTGATTGCCGGCTTCCCGGCGCAGGTCGCCTCGATGCGCAGGGTGGCGCGCGAGTTCCTGATGGAGGTGTTCCAGGACAACCGCTATGAGCAGCGCCAGATGCTGCGCGGGGTTTATTTCACCTCCGGCACCCAGGAAGGCACGCCGATCGACCGCCTGATGCTGGGCATGGCGCAGACCTTTGGCATCGGCCGCCAGGCGATTGGAACCGGGCAGGGGACCGGGCGCAGCTTCTTCCTGACCCGGCTGTTCGAAAGCGTGATGTTCCCGGAGGCCGGGCTGGTGTCGGCGGACGACAAGGTCGAACGCCGCTATCGCTGGACGCGGCGGATTGCGATAGCGGCCACTGTGCTGGTTGCGATTGCGATGGGGGGGCTTTGGGTGCGCTCCTACCTCAAGAACACTGATCTGATTGCCCAGGCTGAAGGCCAGGTCGCGGCTTATCAGGCCGCCGCGGCTGAGCTGCCGCCGAGCCCGGTTGGCGATACCGACCTGGTGCCGGTGTCGGCGGCGCTGAACAGTTTGCGCGACATGCCGGGCAATCCGGTTCTGGCTGACCCGGAGCCTGAGGGTGCCATGACCTATGGCCTGTATCAGGGCGAGGTGATCGGCACCCAGGCGGCGCAGACCTACCGGGGGGCGCTGAACCGGCGCTTGCTGCCGCGGCTGCTGGTGCGGCTGGAGCAGCAGATCGAAGGGAATATGAACAACCCCGACACCCTGTATGAAGCGCTGAAGATCTACCTGATGCTGGGCCTGCAGGGGCCGATGAACCCCGATCTGGTCAAAGAGTGGATGCGCCTTGACTGGGAAAACATTGCCTATCCCGGCATCGCCCGCAATCAGCTGCGCGCCGACCTGATGGACCATTTGACGGCGTTGCTGTCACAGCCGATGGAGGAGATCGCCCTGAACGGCCCGCTGATCGCCCAGGCACAGAACATCCTGTCGGAGATGCCGCTGGCCCAGCGGGTCTATAACGGCATCCTGAACTCGCAGCAGGCGACTGCACTGCCGAAATGGCGGATCACCGATGTGGGCGGGCCGTCGGTCAAGCGGGTGCTGGTCAGGAGTTCCGGCAAGCCGTTGAACGACGGGATCGAGGGCATCTTTACCTATGACGGCTTCCACAACGTGTTCCTGCCGGAAGCAGTCAGCGTTGCGGAGCGGGTTCACCGGGAGGCCTGGGTGCTGGGTGAGCAGAGCGAGGCGGCGCAGAACGAGGCAGTGCTGCTGAAGCTCAGCCGCGATGTGCTGGATCTCTACTACAACGACTACATCAGCCGCTATGACCAGATCCTGGGCGATATCGACATTGTGCCGCTGGAATCGCTGTCCCATGCAGTGGAAGTTACCAATGTTCTGTCCGGGCCGACCTCACCGATCGTCAATATTCTGACCGACGTCAGCAACGAAACCCGGCTGAATGAGGACAAGTCGCTTCTGGATGCGGGCACGCTTGCTGCGGGTGCCCAGAACGTGGCTGCGATCGAGGCGCGTACGAACCTGTCGATCCAGGGCCAGATCCTGCTGGAGGCGCTGGTCGGCTCTGCCGAAAATGCGCCCGGCCAGGCGGCCAAGCCGCCGGGCGCCTATGTGCAGGAACGGTTCCAGTGGCTGTATGACCTGGTCAACCGCCCCGAAGGCCAGCCGTCGCAGCTGGATGACCTGATGGGGCAGCTGCAGCTGGTCTATCAGGAGCTGAACAAGATGTCCTTCTCTGGCGTTGCGAACGGCGGCGAGAGCGGCCAGGCTCTGTTGCAGTTCCAGCAAACCGCCAGCCGCATGGGCGGGCCGCTGCCCCGCTGGGCAACTCAGGTGTCGGCGGGCTCGTCCGGGATCACCTCGGAGGGCACCCGAGCCTCGATCAACGCGCGCTGGCAATCGGCGGTGCTGCCGTTCTGCGAGCAGGCGCTGGCCAACCGTTATCCGTTCAACCGCTCGGCGCGCGCCGATGTGGCGATGGCAGATTTCGCCAAGCTGTTCTCGCCGAACGGGATGATCGACAGTTTCTTCAATGAAAACCTGCTGAAATACGTCGACACCCGCAGCCGCCCCTGGACCTGGAAGCGCGTCAATGACGTGGATCTGGGCATCAGCCCCGCAGTGCTGCAGCAGATGCAGTATGCGTCGGAGATCAAGGAAGCGTTTTTTGCCGGCGGCGCGCAGCCGGCGGTGAATTTTCAGATCACCGTCAACGCGCTGGACCCCAAGGCCAAGGAGGTGCTGCTGGAGATCGACGGCACCAAGGTGGCCTATAACCACCGCTCCGGCGCGCCGACGCCGGTGGCTGTGACCTGGCCGGGGTCTGTCGGGCTGGCGCGGCTGACGCTGCTGCCGCAGAAACGCGACGCTGAAAATGTGCTGTCGCGGGACGGGCCCTGGGCCTGGTTCCGGCTGCTGGACGCGGCGGAGGTGCGGCGCACCAATGTCTCCGACCGGCGGCGGGTGAACTTCCGCGTCGGCGGGCGGCTGGCGCTGTTCGAGCTGCAGTCCGGGTCCGTGATCAACCCCTTCGCCCTGCCGGCCATGGCGAAGTTCAGCTGCCCGAAGTCGATGTGATGGCGGGGTTCGGCGCCTTTGGAAAGATGCCGTCGGCCGGGGATTTTTTCCGGCTGAACACACCCGGCGGTTTTGTGCGGGTCTGGGATGCCTGGCTGCAGCAGGTTATGCTGGATGGCAAGGGTGCCTATGGCGCGGGTTTTGACGCGCATTACATGAGTGCGCCGATCTGGCGGTTTTCCCTGCCAGCCGGTCTGGCCGGGGCAGCGCCGGTCTGGGGGGTGATGATGCCGTCCGTTGACCGGGTCGGGCGGCGGTTTCCGCTGACCTTGGTTGCCGCGAGACCCGCTGCCAGTCAAGCGGGGCTGGATCATCGGGGCGCAGAGCCGCTGTTTGAGGGGCTGGAGGATTTGGCGCTGGATGCATTGGAGGACACCATGACCAGAGACCGCTTGGCTGAACGGCTTGCATCGATGCCAGTGCCCGAGGGCGTTCAGCCGGCGGCAATGGATGTGGTGATGGCCGGGCCGCTGGGTCCGGAGCGGCTGAAGGCATTGGACCCGCGCCTGGCTGGCTGCAGCCTGTGGACTGCGGTGCTTGACGGCGTGCCCCGGACGCTGGCGTGCAAGGGGCTGCCGCATGGTGCCGTGGCTTTGGGATTGTTCGATCTTGGCGCGCCGGTGTGGGCCGGGGTTGAGACGGCATGATGAACCAGCTGCGCAAATACCGTTATTCCGCGCAGACCCATGTGGGGCTCAAGCGCAAGGTCAATGAAGATTCCGTACTGGCGCTGCCGGAGCATGATATCTGGCTGGTGGCCGATGGCATGGGCGGTCATGATGCGGGCGATTTTGCCAGCCGGCTGATCGCCGATGCGGTGGCGATGATCCCGCTGGGCCTGGACCCGGCGGCGCGGATGCATGCGCTGCGCGAGGCGATTCAGAATGCCCATAAGGCGATCCGGGCCGAGGCCGCCGCCCGCGGCGGCGGCACCATCGGGTCGACCGTTGCTGCGCTGATCATGGCGAACCAGCATTTTGTCGGTCTCTGGGCCGGGGACAGCCGGATCTACCGGCTGCGCGATGGCCATATCGAGATGCTGACAGAGGATCATTCCGCCGTGGCGGAATATGTGCTGGCGGGCAAGATGACCTGGGACGAAGCCGAACAGCACCCGCATTCCAACGCCATCACCCGAGCCGTGGGGGTCGGGGACGAGCTGGAGATCGACAAGATCCGCGGCGGCACGGAGCCCGGCGACCGGTTCCTGGTTTGCTCGGACGGGCTGACCAAATACGCCACATTCCAGATCCTGGAGGATGTGCTGGGCAGCGCGCCCCTGGAAACGGTGGGGGATCAGCTGATCCAGATTGCTCTGACCGGCGGCGGGGCGGACAACATAACCGCCGTAGTGATCGACGTTCTGTAAGGCCGCCGTTTTCCGGTGCGGAAAACGGCCCGGAAAACTTGTGCTTTCCGAGCCGGAATTTTCTAAAATTCCGGCCCCTTCTCAGGGCTTGGCAGTGACCAGGACGCGGCTGTCGAGAGACCGGATGCGGCTCGAATCCGCCTCGTAGCTGGCCTTCAGCGCCTCCGCAAACCCCACCGCGCTTTCCGAGGTCGGGCGCATGCCGTCAAACAAAGGCTCTGCGGAATGCAGCACCAGAACCTTGCTTTTGCCCAGAGTGCTGTCGTCGACCTTAAAGGCGATGCCGCCGTTGGCGGCGGACTCTTCCAGGCTGTATGCGACCCGCACAGGGACATCCCCGGTTTCACCGCCGCGGAGGCTGGAAACAGCGTTGTCCTCGCGCGAGATATTGGGCAGAAGGTGGAACACATTGCCCGATACATCAAGGATCGAGACGGTCAGATACCCGTCGGTCACGTCATCCGGCAGCACCACGTCGATCACCGGGTTTTCGCCAACAAAGAAGCGGCCGGACGGGTTGGGTTCCACAGTGTCGCCACCGACGGCGAATTCCACTGCGGCGCCGCCGGGCGGGGCTTTGGGCAGGTGCTGTTCAACCACGCAGAGCGAGTCATTCAGCACTTCGACATCCAGGACCACCTGACGTTCATGGGCCAGCGCACGCAGCGCATCGAACAGTTCCAGCCGGGTAGCGGTGCTGGCAACCCGGCCGCTGATCAGGATCGGGTCAGCGGGGCCGTAGCCGTCGAAATGGCCATTGCCCTGGCGCGCCAGCGGCCCGCAATCCGCAAAGCTGTCCATGATTGCCTTGACCTCTGCAACCGGCAGCACCGGCAGCTCAAAGCGGATTTCGGCATTGCCCTCCAAGGCCCCGGGCAATCCGTTGCGGAACAGCTCGTTCAGCATCTCCGCCACGTTGGTGTCATCCGTGGTGCCGGTCAGCCGGGCCTTGTTGTTGCTGATGACCAGACGCCATTCGCGCAGGCCTTCCAGCGGCCTTACGGTATCCAGAACGTCGGCGCCCCAGGTGTCGGCAATCGCGCCGGATGCCAAAGTGAGGTCGGCATCCTGAGACACCGCCAGCAGCGCATCCCGCACCGTCTCAGACGGCACATTCCCGACAATTTCGACCGGGCCATCGGCGGGTTTCTCGGCAATGAAGGAATAGGGGCGCACTTCCGGGTAGCCGGGGTCCAGAACACTGTCGAGGAAACCGCCGAAATAGGCACCCGCACCGCCGCCGCCCAGCAGCAGAAGAATGGCCAGCGCTGCCCAGAGCCCGCCGCCGCCGTTCTTCCTTGCTTTGTCCGGCGCGGGCTTGGAGGCCGGCGGAGAAGCTGGGGCCGGCTTGCTGGCCTTCGGCACAATGATGGTGGCGTCTTCGTTCGGGGCATCCAGCAAATCGTCCAGACCGCCGCCGTCGGGATTGTCGAGGAAAGCCAGAACTTCGCCTGCGTTCTGGAACCGGTCCGCAGGATCCGGTGCGCACATCCGTTCAATCAAGGTCTTGAGCGGCTCAGGCAAACCATCGGTGTCCAGCGGCTTCTGCTTGTTTTCCACAACTTCCATCGGGTTGGCGCCCAGCTTGGGCGCGGCGCCGCGGAAGTTGGCAAGCAAGAGCGCGCCCAGCGAATAAATGTCTGAGCGGGCGTCTGTATTACCGCTCATCTGCTCCGGCGCGGCATAGGAGTACTTGCCGGCAAATTCATTCCCGACAATGGTCTGGGCGCCGGGGTTGGTGTCCTTGGCGATGCCGAAGTCGATGATCACGGCTTCGGCCGGGTCGCCGCCGCGCAGGATGATGTTGTCCGGGCTGAGGTCGCGGTGGACGATATTGCGGGCGTGGGCCGCCTGCAGGCCCTGGGCCACCCGGCGGCAGATCACCATCAGGTCTTCGGCGGCCATCGGCCCCTGCTTCAGGCGCTTGTCGAGGCCAGGGCCGTCAACATAATCCATCAGCAGGTAGATGTGGCCGTCCGGCGTGCGGTGGTTTTCAGAATACCGCACCACCGCCGCATGGCGGATTTCACGGATGTTCTCCTCGCGCGCCATCAGGACGGTAAAATCCTCATTGGCGGCGAGTTCCTGCTTCAGCACCTTCAGGGCAACCAGGTTGCCAGAAATTTCCGAACGCGCCTTGTACACGTCGGACGTGCCGCCGCGGCCCAGCAGGCATTCGATCCTGTAGGTGTTGTTGAGCAGATCACCCGGCTGGAACAAGTCGCCAGGGCGCGATTCAAGCATGGAAGTCTCCCTGGCCTCTTATCCGGCGCGGGTCCGGGCTGTTGTCAGCCCAGAGCCTGAAATTCTACGCGGCGGTTTTCATCGGCGCGCGTGTTGTCCTGATTGTACGGTGCAGTTTCACCCATCCCGATCGCTTTCAGCATATCCTCGCGCACGCCGCAGGAACTGATCAGGTGACGGCGCACTTCCTGTGCGCGCAAGAGCGACAGCCGCTCGTTATAGGCTGCCGAGCCGGAGCTGTCGGTGTGGCCGATGATCTGGAAGACAGTGCCATCCAAAGCTTTCATCGACGCGCACATGTTGGCCAGCTTCGGTTCCTGATCGGCGCGCAGGGCCGCGCTGTCGAAATCAAAGGAGATCTGAATGTTGATCTGCGCCTGCTGGTCCACGGGGGAATATTCCTCCGCCGCGGCGGCCACGGTTGTGGCTTCCTGAGTGCTGTCCTGGCTTGCGTCCGTGCTGCTGGGCACGATCACCAGACCGCGGGTCTTCTGTTTCTTGAAGGCTTCGGTGATCTCCTCGACCGACAGTTCGCCGCCGTTCGACTGCGCCTGCGCCATCGGTGCCAAAATCAGGCCGGCGCCGAGAATACTTGTGAAAATACCTTTCAGGCGGATCATGCTCTGCGCCCTCCCCTACCGTTTGAACATTGCAGGCAGTCTATACCAGCACTATCAGGCTGCCAATGGCGGGCAGGGCTGCGCACGGGAAAAAAACACGGTGTTTCCGGCAAGTTGTAAACAGGGGGTTTACTGCCCGGCGGCTAGTGATTGAAATGGGCGCAAACGGACCAGGAGGAAAAATGCGGGTTTTACCAGCAGTGATAATCGCGACCGGCCTGGTGCTGGCGCCGGCGGTCTGGTTCGGGCTTAGCTGGCTGCTGAGCGAAGAGGATTATCAAAGCGCCGGAGGCGTTGATTCCACCGCGCGGATCGAGATCGAGATGCTGCGCCAGCAGGTCGAAGATCTCCAGGCCCGGATGTCAGATCTGCAGAATGAAGTCGCCAGCCTGCCGGCAGGAGGGGCAGGCGCCGGCAGCCCTTTCACTGATGACGCGGCCGGAGAGGCCGCAATCTGGAACCAGACCGGCGGAGCTGATCTGGACTATGCCCAGGTGGTGCTGATCGCCGACCGGCTGAACGTGAACCGCGGCCTGCGGGTCACCGGCGGCTCATACCTGACCGAGAGGCTGGGCCGTCCGCGGGAAGATCTGAACGACACCTGCCAGCCGATGACCAACCCGGCTCTCAAGGAGAAGCTGGTGACCGAACAGGTCGGGCCGATCCGGGTCAGCATGCTGCGCCCGGCTATCGAAAGCCTGAAGGTGGTGTTTGAAAACATCCGTCAGGCGGATCCCGATCTCTATGCCCGCATCAACACCGCCGGAGCGCTGTGCGTGCGGCGGATCCGCGGCACGACCAATTCGCTGTCCACCCACAGCTATGGCCTTGCGGTGGATCTGAATATTGACGGCAAGCTTGACAACTTCACCGATGGCAAGACCCAGCTGGGGCTCACCATCATGGCGGACTTCTTTTACGATCAGGGCTGGGTCTGGGGGGCCGGTTTCCGGCGCGAGGACAGCATGCATTTCGAAATCAGCCGCCGCCAGCTGGATGAATGGATCGCCGGCGGGCTGCTATAGGCAGGCAGCCGGCCATTTGCCAGGACCCAGAGCGGCAGACTACAGATAAGATTGAGCAACCGCGCAGGGATCAAAGCCCGGAGCAGGCCGGACTTTGGGGAGCGTAACTACCCCTCCAGCCCGTAGGCCCGGCGGATGCCCCGCTGCGTGCCGGGCCCGAAATCTCCGTCAATTGCCCCGGCATAGAAGTTGTTCTCCTTCAATTTCTGCTGCAGGGCGCGGCGGGTTTCGGCGGTGAACATATTCGGGCGTTCGCTCAGCAGGTCAAGCACGTCAGAACTTCCGCTGCGCAGCGCAGCATAGAGGTAATGGGCGGAATCCCCTGGACCCTTCGACGGGATCAGCCCGTCATCAATCAGCGCCGCAAAATTGAACTGGGCCTGCGGATGGCGCAGGTCGGCAGCCCGTTCAAAGAACGTCAGCGCCTTTTTCGGATCGGCTGGCAGGCCCAGGCCGCCCTGGTAATGCAGGAAGCCGAGATCGTTGATCGCGTCGGCAAAATTCTGGGCGGCCGCAGCCTGGTAAAGCTCCAGCGCTTTAGCGGGATCCGCATCAACGCCGGTTCCGCGCTCATAGAGCTTGGCGAGCTCGAATTGAGCCTCCGGCGAGCCGGCATCCGACGCACGCTGCAGGAAATCCACTGCAGCCTTGGGGTCGAAACGGCCCTGGTTCGGGTTCAGGCGGATATAGGCGAGGCCCAGCATCGAGCGGGTGTCGCCGAGTTCGGCCAATGCCAGCAGCTGTTCTTCCTGGTCGGGCTTCAAGGCAGCCCAGGCAGCGGACGCATCCGCCACCGAAACTGGCGCGTCATTCGCACCGGGGCCAGCCAGATAGAAGGGCACACCGGTCAGCGAGCCATAGGTGTGCGGTTCCTGCAGGTTCGAGGTGCTTTGCAGCACCTGGTCGCGCACCTGGCGGAACATCAGGCTGATCTCCAGCCCCGGCTGCACCATCTTTTCCATCAGCGCGGTGGCATAAGGCGAGTTGCTGCCGCTGCCGTCCAGCGCCACCTGGCCGTCCTTGGCGGCAAAAGCCACCAGGGTGCCGCGGTCCGGGTCGGCAGGCGCCATGCCGCCGCCGCCGCGGGTGGTTTCCGTGGTCTCGGTTGTCTGGCTGCTGCTTGCCTCCAGCGCGATGGAATCCCCAAGCGGGTTGTCGCGGCAGCTGTCCAGGATCACGATCCGCATCTTGCGTGCCCGGTCGACCGCATTCAGCAGCTGTTTCAGCGACAGTGACTGCCGCTGCACATCAAGGTTGCTGGCCACCTTAGCGTCGGCGGGGATCAGAAAGTTCTCCCCCTGAACCTCAATCCCGTGGCCGGCAAAATAAACCAGCGCCAGATCGGCAACTTCCGAGCGGAAGGCAAAATCATCGAGCATCTGCGCCATTTCGGAGGTGCCGGGATCCAGTGCCAGGCTCACATCAAACCCGATGCCCTCCAGCGTGTCGGCCATGGCGACGGCATCGTTGCGGGTGTTTTCAAGCGGCGGTAGATACTGGTAGTCCGCCACGCCGATGACCAGAGCGATGCGGTCGCTTGCAGCCTGTGCGCCAGCAGCGGTGAGCAGGCACAGTGCGAAAATCAACGGTTTGAAAAGAAAGGACATGCGGGTACCCGGGCTCGCGAATTTTGCTTTTTCCCAATGTACCCGCTTGCGGGGGCAAAGAGAAAGCAAATTTGCCGCAGGTGTGTGCCCCGCCGGTTTCCGGGCGGGGCAGAAAAACTTCAGGTGCTGGCCATGCTGCCGGCGGAGCGGAGCCGGTCACGCAGCTTTTCAAGTGTGACCCCAGCGGCGGCAGCCGGGAGATCTGCCGGTCCTGCTTCATCGACCTGGGCCTGCACGCGCCTGTAGAACCCGGAGAGGCCCGACAGGGTCTGGATCACCAGGTCAAAGTCCTGCAGCGAGCGCAGCTCCTGGCTGGTCGGGGCCGTGCCCCGTTCCAGCACGTCGAGGACGACGTCCTCCAGCGCTTGCATCTGGCTGCGCAGCTGCTCCATTTCCCAGGCCGAAGCGGCACAGAGTTCGCCTAGGGCTTTGTCGGGATGCTCCATGATCAGAGCCGCCCGACGACCTGTTCGATAGCCTGCTTCATGGTCGCCACCGTGAAGGGTTTGCGGACGATGTTGTTCAGGCCGATCTGCTTGCCAACCTGGATGATCTCCGGTGTCGGCTTGCCGGTCACCAGGATGAAACCCACGCGCTGGGTTACCTGATGGCTGCGCAGCGCTTTCAGCAGACCCAGGCCGTCCATGCCAGGCATGTTGTAATCGGACAGCACCAGGTGAACCGGGGTCTGGGTCAGCTTCTGATAGGCGCCCTGGCCGGAATTTTCGACCATGTAGTTCTTGATGCCGATTTCATCCAGGCTTTGTGTGATGATCCCCCGGCTCGTCGACATATCGTCAACAACCATGACGCGGAGAGAGTCTTTCAAGCTCATTGTTCTTTCCTTCTGCTCTGCTTGCAGCCGCGGCCAGGGTTACCTGCCAGCGGGTGAGTTGACGTAAGTGGTGATCCCGGCCGTCTTCAGGTGCTGCGCAGCCGGGCCTGACATGCGCTCGGAGTGACCGATGAAGAGGGTACCGCCCGGGTTCAGGGCGTTCTGGAAGGCGCTCCAGACTTTCTGCTGGGTCGGGTTGTCGAAATAGATCGCAACGTTCCGGCAGAAAATCGCATCGAACTTTCCCTTGAAGGGAAACGGTTCAATCAGGTTCAGCACCCCGAAAGTGATCAGCTTGCGCAGGCTGTCCGGCAGCCGCCCGTCCGGATCGCGTTTCGGCACCAGCTTGCTGTATTTGGCATCGATCTGGGCCAGTTCGTCCTCAGGGTATTTGGCGGCCTGCGCATGGCGCACAACCACCGGGTCGATGTCGGTGCCCAGGATCTTGATGTCGAGCTTTGCGGCCTCCGGGCACACATCCAGCAGCGTCATCGCAATCGAGTAAGGCTCCTGCCCGTTGGAACAGCCGGCCGACCACAGCCGCACCCGGCCGCCGCGCCGCGCCTGTTCCACCAGCGGCGGCAGCACGTCATTGCGCAGGGTTTCGAAGTGATGCGGCTCCCGGAAGAAATGGGTCACATTTGTGGTCAGCAGCGACAGCAGCCCGCTGCGCTCCTCGTCGGCATTGGGGCCGTCCAGGCTGGCAAGGTAGTCCTTGAAGTTGGTGATATTGCGCTGGCGCAGCTTGCGGGCCAGGCGCGACGACACCAGGGGCTTTTTGCTGGCCGCCATGGCCAGGCCGAAGTGTTTATGCGCGAACTGCGCAATGGCTTCGAATTCCTGGTCCGACAGCGAAAAGCTGTCCGCATTGGGAGTGATGGTACCTTCAGCGCTCACGGCATCACCTGCTCCGGAGCCGAGATCACCGCATCAAGATTGATGATGCGCACCATGGTGTCATCATGGGAGATGATACCCTGGATGTACTCCATCGTGTTGCGGCTATCCACCGGCGGGGTGTCCTGGATGTCGTCCGGGTTGATCGAGATGATCTCGGAGACCGATTCCGCCAGCAGGCCGACCGGTTTTCCGTGAACGGAGACAACAATGACCACATTGCGCTCGCTGGCTTCGGTCTGCTGCAGGCCGAAACGGGCGGAGAGATCATAGATCGGGATCACCGCGCCGCGCAGGTTCATAACCCCCAGCACGTCGGCCGGGGCATGCGGCAGGATGGTCACCGGAGACCAGCGCCGGATTTCCCGGATCTGGGTGATCTTCAGGCAGAACGCCTGTCCGGCCACGGTGAAGCTGACAAACTCGCTGTGTTCAGCGTGTCTCACTTCCTGATCGGTTTGCTTCGCTTCAGCTTGCATTGCTCATTCTCCGCTCGGTGTCAAAGGCGGCCGCAGTAGGCGAGGCCGCAATGATGCTTTCAGGGTCCAGGATCATGGCGATTTTACCATCGCCAAGAATGGTTGCCGCGGCGACGCCGGGGATTTCCCCGCAAACGCCGTCCAGGCTTTTGATCACCACCTGGCGCTGATCGTGGATGTCATCCACTGCCAAGGCGCAGCGCTGGCCGGTTTCGGTTTCCACCAAGAGGTAGACACCGGCCTGCTGATCGCTTTCACGGTACAGGCCCAGGGCGCCGGCGACATCGCAGATCGGCACGAAGTTGCCGCGGATCGACAGCAGGGTGCCGTCGGCCCCCAGGCTGTTGATCATATCGTCGCTGCCGCGCATGGTTTCGACGATCGAGGTGATCGGCACCACCATGGTCTGATCAGCCACGGACACCACCATGCCGTCCATCACTGCAAGCGTCAGCGGCAGGATGATGGTGAAGGTGGAGCCTTTGCCGGGCGAGGATGAGATGTTGATGCGCCCGCCGAGGCCGGTCACCGCATTTTTCACCACGTCCATGCCAACGCCGCGGCCGGAGAGATTGGAGATCTCCTTGGCTGTCGAGAAACCCGGTGCAAACAGCAGGTTGTCGATCTCGCCATCGGTCAGTTCGGCGTTTTCCGGGATCAGCCCCTTCTCGATCGCAATCTGTTTCACACGCGGGCGGTTCACACCGGCGCCGTCGTCCTTGATTTCGATGCAGACGCTGCCGGACCGGTGGGAGGCAGACAGCCGGATTTCACCGACCTTGGACTTCCCGGCCGCTTCCCGGTCGTCGGGCTTCTCCACACCGTGGTCGACCGCATTGCGCAGGATATGCGTCAGCGGGTCGGACAGCCTTTCGATGACTGTCTTGTCGACCTCGGTGTTTTCGCCTTCGGTGACCAGCTTGCAGGTCTTGCCGGTGGCGGCCGAAGCCTCGCGGACGATCCGGGCCATGCGCTGGAACAGCGGCTTCACAGGCTGCGCGCGGATGGCCATGACGCCCTCCTGGATGTCGCGTGCCAGGTTCTTGAAACCCTCCAGCTCAGTCTCGACGTCGCGGGTATCCGAAACATTGAGATTGGCGATCTGCTGGGCCAGCATCGAATGGTTGATGATAAGCTCCCCGACAGCGTTGATCAGCCGGTCCACCCGCTCGAGCTCGACGCGGAGCGTCGGCTTGGGACCGCCGCGCTGCTCCTGCTTGCCGCTCTCGGCTTTCGGGGCCGAGGCCTTTTCTTCGGCAACTGCCGGCTTGGCTTCGGGTTCAGGTGCGGGGACCGGCGGCTCAAAAGGGGCTGCAGGCGCCTCCCCCTCAGGGGCAGCTGCGGCATCTGCGGCTGGCGGTGCAGCGAACATCGCATCCAGCGCGGCCAACGCATTGGCTTCCGCCTCAGCATCGCCATCACCGTTGATCGACAGCTCGCACAGGCCCTCGACGAATTCGAACACGGCCTCAACCTTCGAACGCGTCTCCTTGGTGACCAGCACCAGATCCCAGGCCAGATAGGCTTCGCCCATGTCCATGGCATCAAAACCGGGCAGCTCATTCTCGTCCATTGTGACGGTCAGCTCACCCAGATCCTTGAGCGCCTGGAACAGGAAGAACGGCTCGTTGCCGGTGCCATACATTTCCTTCAGCGGCTGGAAGCGGATCCGGTAGGTCTCTTCCTGCGGTTCCGCCGGAGCGCCGCCCAGATCGCCCAGATCCATCATGGGCGCCGGGCCGCCGAGCCCCATCGGCTCGAAGGTGAGGTCTTCCTCTTCTTCCGGAATGTATTCATCCAGCGCCGCCAACAGCGTATCATTGTGCGCTTCGTCTATTTCGCCGCCGTCCCGGGCAGCCTCGACCAGTGCTGACAGTTGATCGCTGGAGCGCAGCAGCAGCTGGATCAGCTTCTCGTCCAGCTCCAGCCGGTTGGACCGCACTTCGTCAAAAACGGTTTCGAACCGGTGGGCGAAAGCCACCAGATCATCGAGGCCAAAGGCCCCCGCGCCACCCTTGATCGAGTGCACGGCGCGGAAGATCGCATTGACCACCTCAGAATCGTGATCGCCTCCTTCGATGGCGGTCAGACCCTCATCCGTTGCTTCAAGGAGTTCTTCGCACTCCTCAAAGAAGGTATCCTGAATAGACCCCGACATCTTAGGCCGCGGCTCCGGTCACGCGCTTGAGCGCAAAAATCAGCGAGGCATCGTCAAACGGCTTGGTGATCCAGCCGGTGGCGCCTGCACCGCGGGCGCGGGCCTTCAGTTCAGGCGCGCTTTCGGTGGTCAGAACCAGGATCGGCACCTTGGAATTGATGCCGGTGCCGCGCAGCTCCTCGATCACGCCGAACCCGTCCAGGTTGGGCATGTTGATGTCAGTGATCACCACATCGGGATCCACGTCGGGGTACATGTCCACACCCTCGCGGCCATCAACCGCGCAATGGTATTCAAAACCCGCTTCTTCCAGGGTCGCGGCCAGAAGATTCCTGATCGTGCGGGAATCGTCGATTGCCAGAACTTTGGTTTTCATGCTGTTTCCTCGTCTTCAAAACGGTTGGGCTCCAGCCCCAGAAGCGTCAGGGACTTGCGGCAGGATTCGGTGATATTGGTGACTGCGAAGCCCACCCCCTCGGACCGCCATTGCTGCTCTGCACCAAGCAGAAGCTGCAAGCAGCGCGAGGGCATCAGGGCGACACCGCTGCAGTCGATTTCGACCGCCTTGGCGCGGGCCCCTTGCAGGAAGGCGATCAGCGGATCCAGCTCCGCGAAGGCGTTCGGCAGATCCAGATTATGCTTTTGCGTTTCCGTAGTCATTGTCGGCGATTCGCACCCCCGTTGTCGGCGATCAGTTCGAGTTCGATGAGGCAATTCTTAGGGGGCGGGCCTTAACATTTGATTGCCGCCACGCCCGCGCAGAGGGGGATTCATAAGGAGACGGCCGGAATTTTCGCGGCAGAAATCCGATCAATTTTTATCTGTGTTCTGACGGTCGGAGAATCACCCGGCAGCTTGAGACCAAGCGTATTTTCAGCGTCTGAAACAACCTGTGGCCGCATCTTTACCCGGCCTTCAGAAAGTGACGCCGGATCGCAGCAGGTTTTGGCAGGAATCTGCTGCGAAATGCGGCAGAGCCCCTGCGCCGTAAGCGGCAAATTAACATCTGCGCCGCATTCTGACTGGCATCACTATTGCGGTGGCCTAGACCGCACTGCTCTTAGGAGGACGGAATGAAAGCGTTCAAATCGCTCAAGCTGGCACATAAATTGCCGCTGTTTGTTGTTGGGTTCGGTGTGCTTGTGACGGCGATTCTCGTCACCATCAGCACGATCAGCTTCCAGAAAAGCGCCGAAAAAACTGCGGAAGACCAGTTCCGCTCGATGGTGGCGGACCGGAAGTTCTCGGTGCAGACGCTGCTGGACGGCATTCACGCCGATGTGCAGACCCTGGCGGCGGTGCCATCGACGGCCACGGCCATCGAATGGCTGACGATGACCTGGAACGATCTCGACGGCAACCCGGGCCAGATTCTGCGCCAAGCCTATATCGACGACAATCCGAACCCGATCGGGCAGAAGCATCTGCTGCTGCGCGGCACAGGCGAATCACCCTACCATATGCATCACGAGACCTTTCATCCGGCCTATAAGACGCTGATCGAAAGCAAGGGCTACTATGATGCCTTCCTGATCAACCTGGCGGGCGACATCGTCTACTCGGTGTTCAAGGAAAACGACTACGGCACCAACATGATGACCGGCCCGTTCAAGGAGTCCGGCCTGGCCGATGTTTACCGTGCGGCGCTGGAAGGCAGCCGTGGAGAGGTGTTCTTTGCTGACATGGCGCCCTATGCGCCCTCCGGCGGCGCAGCCGCGGCCTTTGCCGCCTCGCCGGTGGTGAACGATGCCAATCTGACCGTCGGCGTGCTGGCCGTGCAGATCCCGGTGGACCTGCTGGGGGCCATCGTCAACAACGAGCAGGGCATGGGGCAAACCACACAGGTTTATCTGGCCGGCGCAGACATGCTGGCGCGGACCAATTCCCGGTTTGAGGGCGGTTTTGAGGTGCTTTCCCAGCTGCCTGAAACGGAACAGGTGCGAACTGCCTTTGACGGCGAATCACATGTTCTGCAGGGTGTAACCGGCCTCAATGGCCAGAAAGTGCTTGCCTACTCGGAGCCGCTGCCGCTGGCCTTTGCCAACTGGGCGATCATTGCCGAGCAGGACTGGGCGGAACTGATGGCGCCCGCAGCCGAGAAACGCAATATGCTGCTTCTGGCCTCTCTGATCTGCGCGGGCGGCATGTCCATCTTCGGCTGGCTTTTCGCGCGCTCTGTGACGCGTCCGATTGACCGGATCTGCGCCGACATGGAGGCCGTGTCCTCCGGCGATCTCGACACTGAGGTCGCGGCGGCCAGCCGCGGCGACGAGATCGGCAAGATCGGCAAGACGCTGGTTTCCATGCAGGACGACCTCAAGCTGGCCCGCGCTGCCGAAGAGGAACGCGCCGAAATGCAGCGCTTGCAGCAGCAGGTGGTGGAGAAACTGAGCAGCGGCCTGGTGCAGCTCGCCGACGGCGATTTCTCGCAGCCGATCACCTCTGCCTTCCCGGAGGAATACGAGCAGCTGCGGCAGAACTTCAACAGCACCGTCAGCAACCTCAGCACCACCGTGCAGCAGGTGATCGAAGCCTCCGGCAGCATCCGCAACGGCGCCGCCGAGATCAGCCAGGCTTCCGACGACCTGTCGCACCGCACCGAAAGCCAGGCGGCAACGCTGGAGGAAACCGCGGCGGCGCTGGATGAGCTGACGGCCTCGGTGAAATCCGCCGCCGACGGCGCCCGCAGCGTCGAGGCCACCATGGCCGAGGCCCGCACCGAGGCGGAGAACAACCGCGAAGTGGTGCAGAGCGCGGTCTCGGCGATGACCGAGATCGAGCAGTCCTCGAACCACATCAGCCAGATCATCAGCGTGATCGACGACATCGCCTTCCAGACCAATCTGCTGGCGCTCAATGCCGGCGTCGAGGCGGCGCGGGCGGGCGAGGCCGGCAAGGGCTTTGCAGTGGTCGCCAGCGAGGTGCGCGCCCTGGCGCAGCGCTCCTCGGATGCGGCGATGGAGATCAAGACGCTGATCTCCGACAGCTCCAAACAGGTGGAGCGCGGCGTCGATCTGGTCGGCAAGGCCGGCGAGGCGCTGCAGAGCATCGTCGAGCAGGTGACCCATATCTCGCAGCTGGTCTCCGGCATTGCCGAAGGCGCGGCGGAGCAATCCACCGGCCTCAACGAGATCAACACCGGCGTCACCCAGCTGGACCAGGTCACGCAGCAGAACGCGGCGATGGTCGAGGAGGCCACTGCGGCCGGCCACATGCTGAACACCGATGCCGGCAAGCTGGCCGAGCTGGTGGCGCATTTCCGGGTCTCCGGCGGTGCGGCCCCCGCCCGCCCGGCACCCGCGGCGGCCCCGGCTGCCAAGCCTGCCAAGCCCGCCCCTTCGGCGCATGGCGAGGACGACTGGCAGATCGAAGCCAGCCCGGCTCCTGCAGCGGCGGCCAGCAGCGGCAACGCCGCCCGCGACCTCTGGCAGGACTTCTGAGAACTCACCGGAGGCGCCGCAAAAAACCGCGGCGCCTTCAGACTATGGCAACCTGTGCCTGCAATCCTGCAGGCACTGCAAATTGACTGGGGAACCCATTGTCTTCGCGAAACTTATTGATCATCACCACGGACCGGAACTTTGCCCGCACGCTGCAGGGTTACATGGAGTCCGCCTATCCAGGCATGAAAGTGCTGTTGGCCAACAACCTGATGATGGCCTACAATCAGGCAGAGGCCGCTCAGCCGGTTTTTGCCTTTGTCGAGGACGGGTTCACCAAACTGCCCGAATTTGAAATGATGATGGCGCTGTTCTCTGCCATGGATACCCGCTGGGTTTCCGTGATGGATACCCAGGGCGCCACACCGGCCCGCAAATCCTCGCCGCTTCTGGATGTTGGCGCGGGTATTTTCGAACTGACGAAATCCGATCACCCCAGCCAGTTCGCCCAGTATCTGGACATGATGCTGAATGCGCCGCGCCGCAGTGCCCGGGCCACCGCAAGCGCAGCGCCGGCACGCCCGTCCGCCACCGCGGGAAGCGTCAAGAAGCTGATCCTGATCGGATCTTCGACCGGCGGTGTGGAAGCGCTGCGCAATGTTCTGGTCGGCTTTCCTTTTGACTGTCCGCCGACCCTGATCGTGCAGCACACCGGCAAGAATTTCGGTTCCGGCCTTGTATCCTTGCTGGACCGCATCTGCCCGGCCCGCGTGCGCGCGGCCGAAGACGGAATCACTCTGGAACCGGGCCATGTCTACATCGCTGCCGGCCAGCGCCGCCACATGGGGATAACCAGCCGCAAACCGCTGCGCCTGCGGATGAAGGAAGGCCCGGATATTTCTGGCCACACGCCCTCTGTTGACGCTCTGTTCACCTCTGCCGTGCCATATGGAAAGGACGTTGTTGCCACCATTCTGACCGGCATGGGCCAGGACGGGGCCAGGGGGCTCCTGGAGCTGCGCAAGGCCGGCGCCAAGACCTTTGCCCAGGATGAGAAATCCTCGGTGGTCTACGGCATGCCCCGGGTGGCCTGGGAAATGGGAGCTGCCCAGCAGCAGGTGCCTCTGACCCGGATGGCCAATACACTACTACAGGCCAGCAAGGTCTGATCGAACCGCAGGAAGGACCTGACTTTGACTACTGTTTTCGCCAATTCGAAATCCGTTACGGTTCTGCAAGGGGAATACCGGGTAAGCACGGATCCGAAGATCATGTTTTCCACGGTCCTTGGTTCGTGCATTGCTGCCTGTATTTACGATCCGGAAAATGGTGTGGGTGGAATGAATCATTTCCTGCTTGCCAATGCCCGTCAGGGCGGGGCGGCCAATGCCCGCTATGGCATCCATGCGATGGAGCTGCTGATCAACGGGATTCTCAAGAAAGGCGCGATCCGCTCCAATCTCAAGGCCAAGGTGTTCGGCGGCGCCAAGATGTCGGCGAACCTGTCGGACATTGGCGCTTCAAATGCTGATTTCGTGCAGCGCTTCCTGCGCGACGAAGGCATCCCGGTGATCTCTTCCAGCGTTGGCGGCACTTCGGCCCGCCGGGTGCGTTTTCACGCCTGTTCCGGCGCGGCCCAGCAAACCCATGTGAAGGACGACCGCAAGCTTGGCGAAATGGAGCTGCGCGCCGCGGCACGCCCTGCACCGGCCCCGGCACCCGCGGCCGCTGGCGCTGGCGCCGTCGATCTGTTCTGACCGGCAGCTTGGACCGGCACCCGGCCGGCAAAGCCGCTGACACCGGACGAGAATTTCCGTTTGCCCGTTCCGGCCGGCGGAGGTAGTCCCTTAGGGGACATGAGCGCAAACCTGGCTTCATTTTTGAACCCCCTGGCTTCGCCGGTATTCCGGCGGAGCCTTGCGGCTGCCGGGGTTTTCCTGCTTGCCCTGGCTGGTCAGTTGCAGGCCGGGATCACCGTCTTTGCCGCCGCCAGCACCAAAACCGCGTTGGATGAAGCAGCGGCATCCTACCAGGCAGGCACCGGCCGGAACGTCACGCTCTCTTATGCAGGCTCCCCCGCGCTGGCCCGCCAGATCCAGCTGGGCGCACCGGCGGACCTGTTCATCTCAGCCAATCCCGGCTGGATGGATGTGCTGCAGCACGAGGGCCTGATCGATGAAGCATCGCGCCGCGACTTGCTGGCAAACAGCCTGGTTCTGATCGCGCACGGGCCCAAGGCACCTCAGCTGGATCTGGAGACTGCAGACTTGGCCGGGCTGCTGGGCGAGGGCCGCCTTGCCATGGCGCTGGTGGATGCGGTGCCTGCGGGCATCTACGGCAAGGCCGCGCTGACCGCATTGGGGCTGTGGCCAGACCTTGCCCCTAAAGTGGCGCAAACCGCCAATGTGCGCGCGGCGCTGGCACTGGTCGCCTCCGGCGAAGCGCCGATCGGGGTGGTTTATGCCACCGATGCCCGTGCAGAGGCGCGCGTCTCGGTCATTGCCGTCTTTCCGGCGGACAGCCACCCGCCGATCCTTTACCCTGCTGCCGTGGTCGCGGATGGCAACATGACCGAAGCCAAGGCCTTTCTGGACTACTTGCAAAGCCAGCCAGCCAGAGAGATTTTCCTCCAGCACGGATTTGGGGTGCCGGGGCCGTGAGTGCTGAAACCGCATGGCTGGGCCCGGAGGAGTGGCAAGCGGTGATGCTGTCGCTGCGAGTTTCTGTCTGGGCAACATTGGCGGCGCTGCCGCTGGCGGTTTTTGTGGCTTACGCGCTGGCGCGATGGCAATTCCCCGGCAAGCAGATCGTCAACAGCCTGGTTCATTTGCCGCTGATCCTGCCGCCGGTGGTGACGGGATACCTGCTGCTGATGGTGTTCGGCACCAAGGGACCGGTTGGCGGCGCATTGCAGCAGATCGGCATCGTCTTTGCCTTCCGCTGGACCGGGGCCGCGCTGGCTGCGGCCATCATGGCCTTTCCGCTGATGGTGCGGGCGATCCGCCTGTCGGTTGAGGCAGTGGACCCCAGGCTGGAACAGGCCGCCGCTACCCTGGGCGCGTCGCGCCTGATGTGTTTTGCCACCATTACCCTGCCGATGATCCTGCCCGGGGTGATTGCCGGCGCGGTTCTGGGCTTTGCGAAGGCGATGGGCGAATTCGGCGCCACCATCACCTTTGTCTCCAGCATTCCCGGCCAGACCCAGACGCTGCCATCGGCGATCTATACATTCCTGCAGGTGCCGGGCGGCGAGACCGCAGCGCTGCGGCTGACGCTGGTGTCGATTGCAATCGCCCTGACCGCGCTGCTTCTGTCGGAACTGCTGGCGCGCCGGGCCGCAGACCGGACCGGGGGGCGCTGATGCTGACCGTGTCGCTGCAACATGCGCTGCCGGGGTTCGGTCTGGACGTGCAGTTCGAGGCGCCGCCGGGCGTTACCGTGCTGTTCGGCCGCTCCGGCACCGGCAAGACGACGGTGATCCAGGCGGTGGCCGGGCTGCTCAGGCCGGATCAGGGCCGGGTGGCGCTGGAGGGCGAGGTGCTGTGCGATACCTCCCTTGGCCAATGGCTGCCGCCGCACAAGCGCCGCATGGGCTATGTGTTTCAGGAGGGCCGGCTGTTCCCGCATCTGACAGTGCAGCAGAACCTGCTGTTCGGACAATGGTTTGCGCCGCGGGCTGCCAAGCGCGAAGGCCTGGACCGGGTGGTGGATCTGCTGGGCATTGGCCCGCTGCTGCAGCGGCGTCCCGGGCACTTGTCTGGCGGCGAGAAACAGCGGGTCGCTATCGGCCGGGCGCTGCTGTCTGCGCCGCGGATGATCCTGGCGGATGAACCGCTGTCGGCCCTGGATGAGGACCGCAAAGCAGAGATCCTGCCCTATTTCGAGCGACTGAGGGACGAGATCGGCATTCCGATGCTCTACGTCAGCCACTCCGCCGCCGAGGTCGCCCGGCTGGCAACAACCGTGGTTGTGCTGCAGGACGGCAAGGTGCAGCGGCAGGGCACTGCAGCAGAGGTTCTGGGCGATCCCGCGGTGATGCCCGCAGGCGTCCGCGCGGCAGGCGCCTTGCTGCAGGCGCGGGTGGCCCGGCATCACAGCGACGGGCTGACGGAACTCGATGCAGGCGGCGTGCCTCTATTCCTGCCGCAAATTGCCAAGGCGCCCGGCAGCCCGGTGCGGATCAGGATCTCGGCCCATGAGGTGATCCTGTCGCGCCAGCGCCCCGAAGGGCTGTCAGCGCTCAATATCCTGCCGGGCACGGTCGAACATATCCGCACCGGCGCAGGACCGGGCGCGATGGTCTCGCTGACGACGCCTGCGGGTCGGGTGCTGGCGCGCATCACCCGCCGTTCAGCCCGGGCGCTTGGGCTGGAACCGGGGGCGGACTGCCATGCGGTGGTCAAAACCGTATCCATCGCGCCAGAGGATATTGGCAGCGGCGGCTAGTGCCGGCCAGCCTGCCTTCAAAATTACCAAGATAATCCTTCAGGTATTCTTGATACGGAAATAAGTTCGGTTGCGCCGGGCAGGCGGGTATCAATGGGGCAGCACTTCAGCAGGAAAGGCAGCCGATGACCCAACGATCCTATTACGCACCGGAAGGCGGGCTGCCGCCGCAGACCCAATTGCTGACCGACCGCGCCATGTTCACTGAGGCCTATGCGGTAATCCCCAAGGGCACGATGAGCGATATCGTGGCGAGCCTCCTGCCGTTCTGGGACAAGGCCCGTTTCTGGGTGCTGTCGCGGCCCCTGTCCGGCTTTGCCGAGACTTTTTCCCAGTATATTGCAGAGGTGCAGCCCGGCGGCGGCAGCGACCGTCCGGAAACCGAACCGGGCACCGAGGCGGTGCTGTTCGTGGTCCAAGGCGCCATGACCCTGACCATCGACGGTACCGCGCATGAGATGGAAGAAGGCGGCTATGCCTTCCTGCCGCCGCAGGCGGAGTGGAGCCTGCGCAACAACGGCGATGCGCCGGTGCGTTTCCACTGGATCCGCAAGGCTTATCAGCCGGTTGCAGGTCTGGACGTACCAGAAGCCTTTGTCACCAGCGACAAACATGTCGAGCCGACCCCGATGCCGGAAACCGACGGCAAATGGGCGACCACGCGGTTCGTGGACCCCAATGACCTGCGCCATGACATGCATGTGACCATCGTCACCTTTGAACCCGGCGCGGTGATCCCCTTTGCCGAAACCCATGTGATGGAGCACGGGCTCTATGTGCTGGAGGGCAAGGCGGTCTACCGGCTGAACCAGGACTGGGTTGAGGTCGAGGCCGGTGATTACATGTGGCTGCGCGCCTTCTGCCCGCAGGCCTGTTACGCGGGTGGTCCGGGCAAATTCCGCTATCTGCTCTACAAGGACGTGAACCGTCACATGCCGCTGGCGCCGCTGCGCTGACGGGCAGGGGAGCACCCGCCGGTTCCGGCTGACGCTAAGGCTAGCTGACCTGAGAGGTCAGCTAGCCTGTTCTTCGTTGTGAAGAACCCACCATGCATGCATTGCATGGAACATATCTGTCAGGGCCAGCGCCTTGGCGGTCGCCGTGTATTCCACCCTCGGCGGAACCTCTGGGAAGATCTCCCGGCTGACAAGGCCGTCTTTCTCCAGCGCTCTCAGCTGGCTGGTGAGCATAGTCTGGGTGATGCCGTCCACTTCCCGCTTCAGCTCGCCAAACCGTTTCGTTCCCTGAAAGATCAGCACCTGAAGAATAATCAGCTTCCACTTGCCGCCAATGAGCTGGGCAATCTCCGGCATCGGGCAGCGCGTGCCAAATGCCCCGCCAGTTTGCGCGGTCTGGAAATTTTCCGGCGGCCCGGCGTTCATCGCAAATACTCCTTAGTACAAAAATCATACTAACATGAATTCAAGACGTTTCGCGGAAAATCAGAGTTGCGGATGCGCTTCAGCCGGAACCCGTTACCGGAGGCAGCTGGGCAATAGTATCGTTTTCCTGACTAAGTAAGAAATTTCTGCCTACTTTTCAATTATTTAACAGCCATTATCCTCCTCTGAGACAAATGAAGGAGGTTCAGTATGACACTCACGATTCACACGATCAGTGGCGCGCCTCGCGCCTGGCGGGTTCTTGTGGGAATGGCGCTCAAGGGTCTGAACTGGGAACAGAACGTGCTCTCAGCATCTGATGGCGCGCACAAGTCGGAACCCTTCCTGTCGCTCAACCCGCGCGGCACGGTTCCGGTGCTCCAGTCCGGCGGCTGCGTTATCCGGGATTCCATCGCCGCTCTTGCCTGGCTCGACCGAATCTATCCGGAGCGTCCGCTGTTTGGCGCAACCCCGGAAGAAGCCGCGGAAATCTGGCAGATCACGATGGAGGCCAGCAGCTATCTGCGCGATGCCTGCCATGATGTGCTGGCGCCTGTCCTGGTGCAGCGCATCGCTCCGGCCCCCGGCAGCCCCGAAGAAGCAGCGCTGAAGACCGCGGCAGAGACCCTGCACAAAGAGTGCCGCTGGCTGGAAGGGTTGCTTGACGGCAGGCCGTATTTGGCCGGAGCTGCGCCGAGTGCCGCAGACGCGGTGGCGTTTCCGGAAATCCGCCTGATCCAAAGGGCCGTCGAAACACGCCACGAGGTGATGGAGAGGCTCGGGTTCGGCTTCCCTCCCGATCAATATCCCCGTCTGGCGGACTGGAAGGACCGGATGAACGCGCTGCCCGGCATGGCCGAAACCCTGCCGCCGCACTGGAACGAGCAGGCCAGCAGCCCTGACGCTCGGAACTACAAGCGCAGCATTTCCGCCGCCGCCACGCCAGATCAGGCGTTTAAGGCCCTAACCCAAGGGTTTGGAGATTGGTGGACGGAACCGGACAATCCCATTCTGCAACCCGGCGACCGCGCCAAATTCACCTTCCCTCCGGGACGCTCCTTCTGGACCTTTGAAGCCAAACGCCTTGTCCCAGGCGAACTTGTCGAGCTGGAATGCGTCGAGGCGCTGCATCTGCACGAAGGGCAGCCCAGCGGGATCCAGACAGAGTGGCTCGGCACCCGCGCGATCTGGCGGATCTGCCCGGACCCGCTGGGCTGCCGCATCCGGTTCGAGCATGACGGCCTCCGGCCCAGCCTGCTTTGCTACGGCATCTGCGAGGCCGGCTGGGACCATTTCTTTGTTTCAAGCCTGAAGGCGTTCCTGGATACCGGTCAGGGCACTCCGCACCGCGCTGCAGAGACGATACAGCTCTAGGGGCAGGGGGCGTCAGGCTGCCGGCGCCCCCATCCCTTGCGACAGTTTCTGCGCGGCGTCCTTGACCAGGGCGCCGATACCGTCGATGCCGCCGTCGGGCATCCGTGCAGTGGGGCCAGAGATGGAGATCCCCGCCAGAACCTCGCCCTGCATGCCAAAGACCGGCGCCGCGACGCAGCGCATGCCCGGCGCCTTTTCTTCGTCATCAAACGACCAGCCGCGGCTGCGGATCTGCGCCAGATCTGCGCGCAAAGCATCTGCGGAGGTCAGGGTTTTTTCCGTGAACTGCTCCAGCCTGCGCCCGCGCAGGAAACGGGCCAGCTGATCCTCGCCGAAACAGCTGAGCAGCGCCTTGCCGATGCCGGAGGCGTGCATCGGGGACGTGGTGCCCGGGGGAAAGAAGGCGCGGATCGATTCATGGGTCTCCACCTGGCTCACGAACATCACATCACCGCCGCGTTCGATGCCGAGGTTCGATGTCTCGCCGGTGGCCTCCATCAATTCGCGCATAACCGGCCGTGCCCGCTCGATCACGCTGGAGCGGCGCAGGAAAGCAGAACCGAGCCGGAACGCCATCGCACCGATGTGCCAGGTCTGGCTTTGGGGCTCCATTTCGACAATCTGGCGCGCCTCCAGCGTCGCCAGCACCCGGTACATGGTGGCTGCGGATTGATCGAGCGCGGAGGAAAGCTCCGTCAGCGTCATGCCGCTGGCGCCAGCGAGCGCGTCCAGCACATCAAGTGCCCGGTCCAGAGACTGGATGGTGGCCGGCTGGCTGTTGGAATCAAAGCTTTTCGGGCGGCCCTTGCGGCGCGGCGGCTGGGACATTTTCAAGCCTTCCTTGGCAATTCAAGCAGCAGCTTATGGATAATTATGAAAATCACTTCTGTACAGTGAAAAAACTGAAGCACTTGAAATTAAGCCATAAATACGCTTTTCAGCAGTTTTTGAAATCTTTTTTCAAAAAAATTTATCTCCGGACGGCTTCCCCTTACAGTGGAGGAAATCGCCACAGGAGGGCACGACATGAGCTTTCAAAACCCGGTTTTCATCCCCGGTCCGACCAATATGCCCGAAGTGCTGCGCAAGGCAGTGGACATGCCGACGCTGGACCACCGCTCGCCGCTGTTCGGCCAGATCCTGCATCCGGCGCTGGCCGGAGTGAAGAAGGTTCTGAAAAGCGAAACCGCAGAGATCTTTGTGTTCCCGTCGACCGGCACCGGCGGCTGGGAAACCGCGATCACCAATACGCTGAACGCCGGCGATAAGATCCTGGCCGCCCGCAACGGCATGTTCAGCCACCGCTGGATCGACATGTGCCAGCGCCACGGGCTGGACGTTCAGATTGTCGAAACCCCCTGGGGCGAAGGCCTGCCTGCGGACCGCTACGAGGAAATCCTGACCGCCGACACCGCACATGAAATCAAAGTGGTTCTGGCGACCCATAACGAGACCGCCACCGGCGTCAAATCCGACATCGCCGCCGTCCGCCGCGCGCTGGACGCCGCAGGCCATCCAGCGCTGCTGTTCGTGGACGGTGTGTCCTCCATCGCCTCGATGGACTTCCGGATGGATGAGTGGGGCGTCGATATCGCCGTTACCGGCTCGCAGAAGGGTTTCATGCTGCCGCCGGGCCTGGCCATCGTCGGCTTCTCGCCCAAGGCGATGAAGGCGGCAGAGACCGCGACCCTGCCGCGCACTTTCTTTGACATCAAGGACATGGCGAACGGCTATGCCAACAGCGCCTATCCCTACACCCCCTCTGTCGGCCTTCTGAACGGTCTGAACATGGCCTGTGGTATGCTGCTGGATGAAGGGCTGGAGAATGTCTTTGCCCGCCACCACCGGATCGCCGAGGGCGTCCGCGCCGCGGTCCGCGCCTGGGGGCTGGAGCTGTGCGCCGTGTCGCCGGACGTCTACTCCGACAGCGTCAGCGCGATCCGCACGCCGGACGGGTTTGACGCCAACAAGTTCGTGAGCCTGGCAGCCGGGAAATACGGCGTCGCCTTCGGCACCGGCCTGGGCGAGGTCGCAGGCAAGGTGTTCCGCATCGGCCACCTGGGCAGCCTGACCGATGTGATGGCGCTGTCGGGCATTGCCACCGCCGAAATGGTCATGGCCGACCTCGGCCTGAACATCCAGCTGGGTTCCGGCGTTGCGGCGGCACAGAACTACTACCGCGGCAACACAGCCACCAGCGCCAAGGCTGCCGCCTGATGAAGGATACCGCAATGTATATCCCGACCTATGAGGACATGCTGGCTGCGCATGAGCGCATCCAGCCCCATATCCGCCGCACGCCAGTGCGCACCTCCAATTACCTGAATGAACTGACCGGGGCAGAGCTGTTCTTCAAATGCGAGAACTTCCAGGAGCCGGGCGCCTTCAAGGTGCGCGGCGCCACCAACGCGGTGTTCGGGCTGGATGAGGCGCAGGCCGCCAAGGGCGTCGCCACGCATTCCTCGGGCAACCATGCCTCCTGCCTGTCCTACGCGGCAATGCTGCGCGGCATTCCCTGCAACGTGGTCATGCCGCGCACCGCGCCGCAGGCCAAGAAGGACACCGTGCGCCGCTATGGCGGGCGGATCACCGAATGCGAGCCCTCGACCAGTTCGCGCGAGGAGACCTTTGCCAAGGTGCAGGCGGAGACCGGCGGCGATTTCGTGCATCCCTATAATGACCCGCGCGTGATTGCGGGGCAGGGTACCTGCGCCAAGGAGTTTGTGGAACAGACTGATGGCCTCGACATGGTCGTGGCCCCGATCGGCGGCGGCGGCATGATTTCGGGCACCTGCCTGACGCTGTCGACGCTGGCGCCGGAAACCCAGGTGATCGCGGCGGAGCCGGAACAGGCCGATGACGCCTTCCGCAGCTTCAAGGCGGGCTACATCATCGCCGACGATGCGCCCAAAACCATCGCCGACGGGCTGCTGGTGCCGCTCAAGGAGCTGACCTGGCATTTCGTCAGCAACCACGTCAGCGAGATCTACACCGCGTCCGATGCGGAAATCATCGACGCGATGAAACTGATCTGGAAGCACCTGCGCATCGTGATGGAGCCGTCCTCCGCGGTCCCGCTCGCCACCATTCTGAAAAACAAGGACGCCTTCGCGGGCAAACGCGTGGGCCTGATCGTCACCGGCGGCAATGTCGACCTCGACAAGCTGCCCTGGATGAACAGCTAAACTGGGGAATAGAAACATGAACGCACAGACCAAATTTGAAGAGCTTGAAGTCGGCTATGACGTCCCGGCGATCCCGGGCATGGACGAGGCTGACATCCAGACCCCGGCGCTGGTCCTCGACCTGGACGCGCTGGAGCGCAACATCAAGAAAATGGGCGATTATGCCAAGGCGCATGGCATGCGCCACCGGGTGCACGGCAAGATGCACAAATCGGTGGATGTGGCCAAGCTGCAGGAGGAACTGGGCGGCGCGGTTGGCGTTTGCTGCCAAAAGGTCTCCGAGGCTGAGGTGTTTGCCCGCGGCGGCATCAAGGACATTCTAGTGTCCAACCAGGTGCGCGACCCGCAGAAAATCGACCGTCTGGCCCGCCTGCCCAAGCTGGGCGCCCGCACCATCGTCTGCGTTGACGATCTGGCCAACGTGGCGGACCTGTCAGCAGCGGCGCAAAAGCACGGCACCGAGCTGGAAGTATTCGTCGAGATCGACTGCGGCGCCGGCCGCTGCGGCGTAACCACGACTGAGGCGGTTGTTGAGATCGCCAATGCGGTGAACGCAGCAGAGAACCTCAAGTTTTCCGGCATCCAGGCCTATCAGGGCGCGATGCAGCACATGGACAGCTACGAGGACCGCAAGGCCAAGCTGGACATCGCCATCGCGCAAGTGGCCGATGCGGTTGAGGGCCTGAAGGCCGAAGGCATCGCGTGCGAGCTGGTCTCCGGCGGCGGCACTGGTTCCTACTACTTTGAATCGAACTCCGGCGTGTACAATGAACTGCAGTGCGGCTCCTACGCCTTCATGGACGCGGATTACGGCCGCATCCTGGACAAGGACGGCAACCGGATCGACCAAGGCGAGTGGGAAAACGCCTTCTTCCTGCTGACCCAGGTGATGAGCCACGCCAAGGCCGACAAGGCGATCGTGGACGCGGGTCTCAAAGCGCAGTCGGTCGACAGCGGGTTGCCCTTCATCTTTGGCCGCGACGACGTGGATTACATCAAATGCTCGGACGAGCACGGTGTGGTCTCCGATCCCTCCGGCGCGCTGAAAGTGGGCGACAAGCTGCGCCTGGTGCCGGGCCACTGCGACCCTACCGCCAACGTGCACGACTGGTACGTCGGCGTGCGCAACGGCAAGGTCGAAACCGTCTGGCCCGTCTCGGCCCGCGGCAAGGCCTACTGACCCGAACCATCCCCGAACTGGCGGAGGTGCGCATGCCGCCCTCCGCCGGCTTTTTTGCTGAGGAGAAACAGACATGTATATCGTTCCGGAAAAGGCGATTGCGGACCTGGTGACCCGTGAAGCCTCGTTCGATGCGGTCGAGAAGGTCTTTGCCGCCATGGCCGCAGGCGATGCCTACAACTTCCCCGTGGTGCGCGAGGCAATCGGCCACGAGGATGCGCTTTACGGCTTCAAGGGCGGCTTTGACCGCGCGGGCCTGACCCTGGGCCTCAAGGCCGGCGGTTACTGGCCGAACAACCTGGAAAAACGCGGGCTGATCAACCACCAGTCCACCGTTTTCCTGTTCGACCCCGACACCGGCAAGGTGAAGGCGATGGTGGGCGGCAACCTGCTGACCGCACTGCGCACCGCCGCGGCGTCTTCGGTGTCGATCAAGCACTTGGCCCGCCAGGACGCCAAGGTGATCGGCATGATCGGCGCTGGCCACCAGGCCACCTTCCAGCTGCGCGCTGCCCTGGAGCAGCGCAGCTTCGAGAAGGTCATCGGCTGGAACTACCACCCGGAAATGCTGCCCAACATCGAGAAGGTCGCGGCAGAAGCAGGCGTGCCGTTTGAGGCGGTCGAGCTGGAAGGTATGCGCGAAGCGGATGTGATCATCTCGATCACCTCGGCTTTTGCCCCGTCACTGATGGCGGATCACGTCAGCCCCGGCACTCACATCGCCTGCATGGGCACCGATACCAAGGGCAAGCAGGAGGTCGAGGCCGAACTGCTGGTCAAGGCGACAGTGTTCACCGACGAGGTGGCGCAATCCATTTCCATCGGCGAGGCTCAGCACGCGGTGGCGCAGGGCCTGATCCAGGAGTCTGATGTCGCCCAGATCGGCGCGGTGATCAATGGCACCAACCCGGGCCGCACCTCGGGCAATCAGATCACCCTGTTCGACGGCACCGGCGTCGGCCTGCAGGATCTGGCCGTTGCGGCCTCTGTCGTGGAAGTGGCAGTCGAAAAGGGCATCGCCATTGAGGTCGATTTCTAAGCCCCAGCCAGAAACACATTCTGCAAATTTCCGCATAGCGGAGCGGCAGGAGAGAGGTGTACCTCTCTCCTGTTTTACTTTGAGGGGCGGCAAAAATGTTTCTGGGATTAAGCCTGCTGGTGGTCGGCGTGGTGCTGTGCCTGAACGGCATCTGGCAGATGGGCCGCATTCAGGACCGCGAGATCACCCTGATCAACGCGGTTGCGGCACTGGTGTTCTTTGCCGTCGTTCTGCTGATCGCACTGGCGGCACAGCAGCCGGCGGACCTGCTGGATGCCGGCATGACGCTGTTGTTCGGCACCACCTATCTGTGGGTCGCCTACAACCGCACCTTCGCCTCCAGCGGCGAGGGGCTGGGATGGTTCAGCGGTTTTGTGGCGCTGACCGCCGCGCCCATGGTGCTGCGGGTGCTGCTGCAGGCGGACGGGTTGTTCGATGTCTGGCTGGCCGGCTGCTGGGCCGCCTGGTCCGGACTGTGGTTTCTCTATTTCCTGAACCTCGCCCTCAAACGCGGCAATACCCGGCTGACGGCCTATGCAACGCTCCTTTGCGGTATCTTCACCGGCTGGATGCCCGGGCTTGCGGTTCTGCACGGGCTGGCGGGCTAAACAACAAAGTCGGCCTGAAACAGGCCGGCTTTTCTACTTTCACAGGCAGAACCAATACTAAGCTCAGGCGCGGTCCTCATGCGGCAGCGAACCCTTGCCGTGGCCGCTCATCCCGCCAGAGACTTCCTCGGTGGCCTCATCAGCCAGCTCTTCCGGCAGGATCAGGTTCAGCACAATGGCAATCAGCGCGGCGGGCAGGATGCCCGAAGCGGCCAGGATGCGCAGGGTATCGGGCAGGTACTGCAGCGCGTTGGGCGAGCCGGGCTTGAGGTTCATCACCTCCAGCTGCAGGCCAAAGCCGATCGACAGCGCAATGGCAAAGATCACCATGTTGCGGCGGTTCCAGACCACATCCGACAGCATCGAGACACCGGCGGAGACCACCATGCCGAACATCACGATCACGCCGCCGCCCAGCACCTCGATCGGGATTGTGCGGATCACCGCGCCGACCTTGGGGATCAGGCCGCAGACGATCAGGAAGATTGCACCGATGGTGACCACATGGCGGCTCATCACGCCGGTCATGGCAATCAGGCCAACATTCTGGCTGAAGGAGGTGTTCGGCAGCCCTCCGAACAGACCGGCGACAGCAGTGCCGACGCCATCGGCATAGGTCGCGCCCTGGATTTCCTTGTCAGTTGCCTCACGGCCTGCACCGCCCTTGGTGATGCCGCTGACATCGCCCACAGTTTCAACCGCGCTGACAAAGGACATCAGGCAGAAGCCGATCACGGCGGCCGTGGTGATTTCAATGCCGTATTTGAACGGGTTTGGCAGGCCGAAGGCAGCCGCGCGCTCCCAGCTCTGGCCGATGTTTTCAAAGGTAACGAGGCCAAAGAACATCGCGTAGACATAGCCGATCAGGATGCCGATCAGCACCGCCGAAACCGACAGCATGCCGCGGGCAAAGAACTTGAGCCCCAAGGTCGAGAAGATCACCACAAGCGCCACCGACCAGTTCAGCAGGCTGCCGTATTCTTCCTTGCCAAAGGCCTTGGCCGGCACGCCGCCTGCGGCGTATTCAATGCCGACGCGCACCAGATAGAGACCGATCATCAGGACCACGAGGCCGGTGACCAGCGGCGGCAGCGCAAAGCGGATGCGGCCGATCACGGTGCCAAGGGCTGCATGGAACAGGCCGCCCACCAGCACTCCGCCAAAGATCGCGGGCAGGGCTTCCACGCCTTTGCCGGCAACCAGCGGAATCATGATCGGGATAAAGGCAAAGCTGGTGCCCTGCACAATCGGCAGCCGGGCGCCCACGGGCCCCATGCCGATGGATTGGAGCAGCGTGGCGATACCGGCAAACAGCATCGACATCTGGATCAGATAGCTCATGTCCGGAAAGCCCTGCGCGCCTGCGTCAGAGCCAAAGCCGAACCCGGCGGCGCCGGAAATGATGATGGCAGGCGTGATGTTTGAAACGAACATTGCCAGCACATGCTGGATGCCCAGCGGCACTGCCGTCATCAGGGGCGGGGTGTAGTTCGGGTCGCGCAGCTGCGCTGGCGTCCCGATGGAAGTGTCAGCCATGAATATCTCCTGTTGGTCATGGGGATCTTGCCGCTTCTTGTTTTTTGCTGGCGGCTTCGGGATGTGCGGTCAGTCAGCGACCACGGTAAAAGGCTCCTTGAACCAGTGTTCTTCGAGGTTGAGGGAGGTGCCGATCCGGTCGACAACGATGTACTGGCCAGGCGCGCCAAGCGGGGCAAGCACCCCGTGCCATGTGCCGCGGTGCAGATTGATGGACTGGCCCGGCTGGCTGATGAAGGCCTGCAGGTTGACTGGCACACCGCCGTCGTCATCGGCCACCACCACCAGCATCGGCACGCCGCTCACTGGCACAAAGGCCTGGCTGCCCTCCGGGTGCCGCTCCACCATGTCGACTTTACAGGGCAGATGCCGGGCCTTGGCGTCAAACAGGCTGATGCCGGCCCGGCCATCCGGCCCGAAATCGAGGGAGGCGCGGTCGTGGTGACGCCCGCACATGCCCTGATTGATAATCTTGTCCGGTGCGCCGGTGACTTCAATGACGTCGCCAAAGGCAGCAAACGCCTCCGCCGTCAGCGGTGCGGCGGCCACCCAGCGGCTCATGGCAGCAGGTCCTGCAGCCGGAACTGGGCAATACGCTCCACCTGGCGGCAGGCCTCATCGAACTCGGTCTCCCGATCGTTATGGATACGGCGGTGGAACGCCTCCATGATCGACGCTTTGTTGTGGTCACGCACCGCGATGATGAAGGGGAAGCCGTGCTTCTCCACATACTCGATGTTGAGCCGGGTGAAACTCTCGCGCTCCTCGTCGGTCAGCATATCCAGGCCGGCGCTCGCCTGTTCCGAGGTGCTCTCAGCCGTCAGGCGGCCCGCAGCGGCCAGCTTGCCCGCCAGATCAGGGTGCGCGGTCAGCACGCCCAGGCGCTCGTCCTCACTGGCGGTGCGGAAGATCCGGCACAGCGCGTTGTGCACGCCAGCCGCGCAGTCATGCGCCGGGCCCAGCTCCAGGTCAAAGGCGCGGTCGGCGATCCAGGGCGAATGCTCGAAGATCGAGCCAAAGGCAGAGACAAACGCTTCGCGCTCCATTTGGCTTGGGCGCTCGCGCTTGACCGGCGGGTGGGTTTCCGCCCAATGCTCGGCAATGTCGATCCGGCGCGGGCACCAGACGCCCTCGAACCCCTGGATATACTCAATGAACCGTTTGAGCCCTGCAATCTTGCCAGGACGCCCGACCAGCCGGCAATGCAGGCCGATGGTCATCATCTTGGGCGCCCCGGCCTCACCCTCGGCATAGATAACGTCAAAGGCATCCTTCAGATACTGGAAGAAATGCTCGCCGGTGATCCAGCCCGGCGAATTGGCGAACCGCATGTCGTTGGCTTCCAGCGTATAAGGAATGATCAGCTGATCCCGCCCGCCGGTTTCCAGCCAATAGGGCAGGTCGTCGTCGTAGGTGTCGGAGATGTAGTCAAACCCACCCTCCTCAGCCACCAAACGCACGGTGCTGGCACTGCAGCGCCCGGTGTACCAGCCGCGCGGGCGGGTGCCCGTCACCTCGGTATGCAGGCGCACCGCCTCGGCGATGGCGGCGCGTTCCTCATCCTCGGCCATGTCCTTGTGCTCGACCCATTTCAGGCCGTGGCTGGCGATCTCCCAGCCGGCATCCTTCATCGCCTGCACCTGTTCAGGGCTGCGGGCCAGCGCAGTGGCAACGCCATAGATCGTCAGCGGAATGCCCGCGCCGGTGAACAGCCGGTGCAGCCGCCAGAAGCCGGCGCGCGACCCGTATTCATAGATCGACTCCATGTTCCAATGGCGCTGCCCGGGCCATTGCGCGGCACCCGGAATGTCGGAAAGAAAAGCCTCAGAGGCCGCATCCCCGTGCAGGATGCAGTTCTCGCCGCCTTCTTCATAGTTCAGAACAAATTGCACGGCGGCCTTGGCCCCATTGGGCCACTGCGGGTCAGGTGCGGCAGCACCGTATCCGCGCAAGTCACGGGGATAGCGCGTCACGTCAGGTCTCCTGTCTTTTGCTCCTTATAGAACAGAATAATCCCGCCAGGCTTTCAGTAAATTTTTGAAAGAACTTTTTGACTCTTGCCGCTGTATGGGGCGGGCTGAACCAAGCATACCTAAGGAAACGGATTTGACAGGAGGCTGAGATGGCCGGATTTCTGACCACCCATGTGCTGGACACCGCCCGCGGCTGCCCGGCGGAAGGGCTGAAGATCGACCTTTACCGGATTGAAGGCAATGAGCGCATCCATCTGCGCAGCCTGACCACCAATGACGACGGGCGCACCGACGAGCAGATCCTGCCGGCAGGCGAATTTGCCACCGGCACCTATGAGCTGGTGTTCCACGCAGGCGGCTATCTGCGCGCCACCGGCCAGGCCGGCGCTGACCCGCTGTTCCTGGACGAGGTGCCGCTGCGGTTCGGCATGAGCCAGGCAGACAACCACTACCACGTGCCGCTTCTGCTTTCGCCCTACGGCTACTCCACCTACCGCGGCAGCTGAGCCGCACGCCCCAATATACCTCTCCTCCCGCTTGGCATCTGCCGGCGGTTCCCGTCCCAGGCAACTGGGGCGGGCTTTTTCATTCTGGGGGGAGGGACGCCTGAATGTGATCCACCATGAAATCCATGAACAGCCGCACCTTGGGGTCCTGGTGGCGGCGGTGAACATAGAGGCAGGCCATCTGGATCGGAACCGGCGGCTCCTCTGCCAGAACGGGCACCAGCCTACCGGAGGCGAGGTGTTCCGAGATCTCGAACACCGGTTTCAGGATGATCCCGTGCCCGTCCAGCGCCCAACTGGTCAGCACATCGCCGTGATCCGATTCAAACGGTCCCGTTACGGTCACCCGCTTCACCCCGTCCTGGCTGCGCAGCGGCCATTGGAACTCCGGCGCGCCGGGATAGCGCAGGTTCAGGCAGTCATGCGCCTCCGTCTTCAGCTCCTCGCTGGTCTTCGGCTGGCCGCGCTGCCGGATGTACTCCGGCGCCGCACACAGCACCCGCGGGCAGTCGGCGATCTTGCGGATGCGCAGGTTTGAATCCTCCGGCACGCCCAGGAAAAACGCCGCATCCAACCCCTCAGCCGCCAGATCCAGCTTGCGGTCCGACAGCCGCAGCCGGATCGAGATCAGCGGATAGGCTTCCTTGAATTTCGGCACCGCCGGCGCGATCAGCCGCTGCCCCAGCCCCAAAGGCGCCGCCACATAGAGCGTTCCGCGCGGGGTTTGGGTGACGCTGCTGATATCGGCCTCCGCCTCGTCAACCGCTTCCAAAATCTTGACCGCCCCGTGATAGAACAGATTGCCCTGTTCGGTCGGATTGAGCAGCCGGGTGGTGCGCTGGAACAGCCGCACGTTCAGGTGATCCTCCAGCTGCGAGATCCGCGACGACGCCACCGCGGCCGAGATCCGCATGTCCCGCGCAGCGGCAGACATGTTGCCAAGTTCATAGACACGGACAAAGGTGCGGATGTTGTCGAGATAGGCCATTCGCGTATTCTTTGTGTTATTTTGAAACAGCTTGGGTTTTTTACCCAATACATGAAAATAACACCATGCTCTAGTCTCGGGTCAAAGCTTATGAGGAGAGAACAATGGAAGAGCTTGTGATCATGTGGGACTGGCTGGGCTTTGCGGTCCGCTGGCTTCACGTCATCACCGCCATTGCCTGGATCGGATCGTCCTTCTACTTCGTCGCGCTCGACCTTGGCCTGCGGAAGGTTCCGCATCTGCCGGTCGGCGCGCATGGCGAGGAATGGCAGGTCCACGGCGGCGGTTTTTATCACATTCAGAAATACCTGGTGGCGCCGGAAAACATGCCGGACCATCTGATCTGGTTCAAATGGGAAAGCTACGCCACCTGGCTGTCGGGCGCGGGCCTCTTGATGATCGTCTACTGGGCAGGCGGGGAACTGTACCTGATCGACTCCAGCAAGGCCGATCTGGCCCTGTGGCAGGGCATCCTGATCTCCGGCGCATCGCTCAGCATCGGCTGGCTGGTCTATGATGCCTTGTGCAAATCGCCGCTGGGGGAAAAGCCGACCTTCCTGATGGTGCTGCTGTTCGTGCTGCTGGTCGCCATGGGCTGGGGCTACAACCAGATCTTCACCGGCCGCGCGGTGATGCTGCATCTGGGTGCCTTTACGGCTACCATAATGACAGCAAACGTTTTTTTCATCATCATGCCAAACCAGCGTATCGTGGTGAAGGACCTGCAGGAAGGCCGCACGCCGGATGCCAAATACGGCAAGATCGCCAAGCTGCGCTCGACCCACAACAACTACCTGACGCTGCCGGTGGTGTTCCTGATGCTGTCGAACCACTACCCGCTGGCCTTTGCCACCGAGTACAACTGGCTGATCGCGGCGCTGGTGTTCCTGATGGGCGTGACCATCCGCCACTACTTCAACAGCAACCACGCGGGCACCAGCAACCCGACCTGGACCTGGCCGGTGACCGCCATCCTGTTCATCGGCATCATGATCCTGAGCCAGGCACCGCTGCAGCAGGACACCTATGAAGAATCCGAGGCGCGGGAGCTAACCAAGTCCGAGCAAGTCTTTGCCGGCAATCAGCATTTCGAGGACGTGATGAATGTGGTGCCGGGCCGCTGCGCCATGTGCCATTCGCGGGAGCCCTACTATGACGGCATCCGCCGCGCGCCCAAGAACGTGCTGCTGGAAACCCCGGCGGATGTGGCGAAATACGCCAAGGAGATTTACCTGCAGGCCGGTGCCACCCATGCGATGCCGCCCGCCAACGTCACCTTCATGGAGGACGAGGAGCGCGCCCTGATCCGCCGCTGGTACGGCGGCGCCTCCAAGGATCTGCCGCTGACGCTGGCCGCGAACTGACACTGTCAGACACTTTCAAACCGGATGGCTCCGCCCCCATGGCGGGGCCATTTTTTGTCCGGCACCCCGCGTGCACCCCCTGTACACCCCCTGTGCACCGGCCATGCAGCGAAACCCCGGGAACCTTTCTCCGCCGCCGTGCGTTATACCTGCACAGGGTGCGCCCAGTTGCGCCGGATCCCCAGGGCTTCCGGCCTGTTCAGCCACAGCGCCAATCCCTTTCGGGCACCCTTCACCCCGGCGGCACATGCCGGGGGCCGGCCGTTTGGGACCGCGGCAATACCGCGGGGGTTTGGACGTTGAAGGAGGAAACACGATGCTTAGGAAACCCATCGCCATCGGACTTGCACTCTGCGCGGCTTTGGCCGCCTGCGGCGACACCACGGGCGAGCGGCTGGTCTACGGCGCTGGTGCCGGCGCTGCCGGTGCCGCCGTTCTGGACGGCAGCCTGGTGACGGGGGCCGCCGTCGGGGCCGCAGCAAACCTGATCTACTGCCAGGAAAATCCGCACCGCTGCTAAGGCGAGAACCCTGGAAACTGAAAAGGCGGGCCAGCGGTGCCCGCCTTTTGCTGCTGTCTTCAGTTCCCCGCCTCGCTGCGCCGGAAGGCGGCGAGGCCGTGTTTCACCGCGTAATCCACAAACAGGCGGATCTTGGGGTCCTGCAGTTTCCGGTGCGGGTAGAGACAGCCAAAGATGGTTGCCTCTGGCGGCGTGTCCGGCAGCACCTCAACCAGCGCGCCGCTCTGCAGATGGGCGGCGACGTCAAACCGCGGCTTGTTGACGATACCGCGCCCGTCCAGCGCCCAATTGGTCAGCACGTCGCTGTCATCGGCGTCGTATCTGCCTGAGACTTCCAGCTTGCGCGGGCCTTCCGGCGTGGTCAGCGTCCAGTAATACTCAGGTGAGCGCGGATAGCGCAACAGGAGGCAGTTGTGGCCGCTCAGCAGGTCCTCCGGCATCTGAGGGGTGCCGTGGCGTTCCAGATATTCCGGCGCGGCGCAAAGCACCCGGGCGCAATCGGCGATCTTGCGCATCTTCAGGGTGGAATCATGCGGGGTGCCGATAAAGAACGCCACATCCAGCCCGTCCGCCAGGATATCGACCTTGCGGTCCGACATCCGCATCCGGATTTCGGTGGCCGGGTAGTCCTCGACAAAACCCGGCACCAGCGGCGCGATGATGCGGCGGCCCACACCCAAGGGCGCGGTCACCCGGATCACCCCGCGCGGCGCGGCGGAGAACTGCGAGACCACCGCCTCGGCGTCCTCAATCGATTCGAGCACCTTCTTGGCTTCTGCGTAAAACAGCTGCCCAACCTCTGTCGGGGTCAGCGATCTCGTGGTACGGTTGAACAGACGCACCCCTAGGTGCTTTTCAAGTTCCTTGATCCTTTTGCTGGCCACCGCCGGAGTCAGCCGCAGATCCCGCCCGCCAGAGGTGATGCTGCCTAGTTCGACGACTCGGGTAAAGACCCGCAGGGATTCCAGATAAGACATGTTTCACAGACCTTTACGGGGCGCATTCCCCTCCGGCCTGTCAGGCAAGCAGGCGGCAAAGCACCGGTTCCGGCACCTATTACCGTAACCATTTTCAACAGGGTGTTGAAAGCCTTTCACGATTGCAGCCGTTAACCGTGGCAGTCAGACAAGGTAAAAATGACATAAGCGGGCCAGCACGGCCCCAGAGACACTCGGGAGGCCCCATGGCACATCAAACCGGCATACGCTTTCTTCTGAACGGCAAGGACATTGTGCTGGACGACGTGAAGGCGACCACCACCCTGCTGGATTTCCTGCGGCTGGAGCAGCGCCTGACCGGCACCAAGGAAGGCTGCGCCGAGGGCGACTGCGGCGCCTGCACCGTGCTGGTGGGCCGCCTGCACAATGGCGCCCTGCGCTATGAGGCGGTAAACGCCTGCATCCGTTTCCTGGCATCGCTCAACGGCTGCCACGTTGTGACGGTTGAACACCTGTCCGGCCCGAACGGGCGTCTGCACCCGGTGCAGCAGGCGATGGTCGAATACCACGGCAGCCAGTGCGGCTTCTGCACCCCCGGTTTCGTGATGTCGCTCTATGCGCTGTGGATGGAAAACCCGCAGCCCACCGAGGCCGAAGTTGAAACCGCCGTTCAAGGCAACCTGTGCCGCTGCACCGGCTATGAGCCGATCGTGAAGGCCGCCCTGGCGGTGAACCAGTACGGCACCCCGGCCAATGACTACCTGACCACCGAACGCGACAACCTGACCGCCAAGCTGAAGGCGATCCAGCCCGAGGCCCGCGTCGTGACCGGCCCCGAGGATGACCGCGCCATCCTGCCGCTGGATGCGGCGGATCTGGCAGAGGTGCTGGCCGGGAACCCCAAGGCGACTATTGTGGCAGGCTCCACCGATGTGGGCCTCTGGGTCACCAAATTCATGAAGCCGATCTCTCCGGTGGTGTTTGTTGCCCACCTGGAAGAGCTGAAAGCGGTGGAGCTGACCGACGAGGCGCTGATCATCGGTGCCGGCGTCACCTATACCGAGAGCGAAGCGGCAATCCGCGATGCCTTCCCGCATCTGCGCGCATACTGGGACCGGATCGCCGGCTGGCAGGTGCGCAACATGGGCACCATCGGCGGCAATATCGCCAACGGCTCGCCCATCGGGGACACCCCGCCGGTGCTGATCTCGCTGGGCGCCGAGGTGACGCTGCAGAAGAAGGGCGGTTCGCGCACCCTGCCGCTGGAGGAGTTCTTCATCGACTACGGCAAGCAGGACCGCGAGCCGGGCGACTTTGTTGCCTCGATCCGCATTCCGCGCCCGGCAGAGGGCCAGATCGACGCCGCCTACAAGATTTCTAAGCGCCGGGATGAGGATATCTCCTCAGTCGCCGCCGGGGTCAGCGTCACCGTGACGGATGGCGTGATCACCGCTGCGCGCATCGCCTTCGGCGGCATGGCGGCGACGCCCAAGCGCGCTGCTGGTGCCGAGGCCGCGCTGGTTGGCCAGTCCTGGGGCGAGGCCGCGTTTGACGCCGCAGCGGAAGCGGTGAAGCAGGACTTCACCCCGCTCAGCGACTGGCGCGCCTCTGCGGAGTACCGCACGCTCACGGCCAGCAACCTGCTGCGCCGCTTCTACCTGGAACATGATGCGGGAACCGCCGGTGCTGTCCGGCTGGCCGTCGCCTGAGGAGGATTTGAGATGAAAGACCATCAGACCATCAGCGGCGCCGTGCACCATGACCGCCAGCACGACAGTGCCATCAAGCATGTGACCGGCCGCGCCGAATACACCGACGATATCGCCGAGCCTTATGGCACGCTGCACGCTTACCTGGGCGTCTCCACCGTCGCCCACGCCAATATAAAGGGCATCGACCTGTCAGCGGTGCGCGCCGCGCCCGGCGTGGTGGATGTGCTGACCGCCGATGACATTCCCGGCGTCAACGACATCAGCCCCACCGGCAAGCATGACGAGCCGGTGTTTCCGACCGGGAAGGTCGAATTCCACGGCCAGCCGATGTTTGCGGTCATTGCCGAAACCCGCGATGCCGCCCGCCGTGCGGCCGAGCTGGCGCAGGTGGATTACGAAGTGCTGCCGCACGCCCTGGACCCGGTTCAGGCGCAGGAGGCAGGCTATCCGATGATCACCGACCCGCTGAAGCTGGAGCGCGGCGATGTGGAGGCGGGCCGCAAGGACGCCCCCCACCGCATCCGGGCGCAGATGACCGTCGGCGGCCAGGACCACATGTATCTGGAAGGCCATATCGCCTTTGCCATCCCCGGCGAGGACGAAGACGTGACCGTGCATTGCTCCACCCAGCACCCCAGCGAGGCGCAGCATATGGTGGCGCATGTTCTGGGCGTGGCGAACAACGCGGTCACCGTCAACGTGCGCCGGATGGGCGGCGGATTTGGCGGCAAGGAAAGCCAGATGAACCTGTTCTGCGCGGTGGCTGCGATTGCCGCGAAGAAGCATAACCGCCCCGTCAAGATCCGCCCGGACCGCGACCAGGACATGACCGCCACCGGCAAGCGCCATGACTTCGTGATCGACTATGACGTGGCTTTTGACGGCGAGGGCCGCATCCAGGCGGTCGAGGGCAGCTTTGCCGCGCGCTGCGGCTACTCCTCGGACCTGTCGGGGCCGGTCACCGACCGCGCGCTGTTTCATGCGGATAACGCCTATTTCTACCCGAACGTGCTGCTGAAAAGCCGTCCGATGAAAACCAACACCGTCTCCAACACCGCCTTCCGCGGCTTTGGCGGCCCGCAGGGTGTGGTCGCGGCGGAGCGGATGATCGAAGAAATAGCCTATGCCCTCGGCAAGGACCCTCTGGATGTGCGCAAGGTCAATTTTTATGGCGACGAGGGCCGCGATCTGACGCCTTACCATCAGAAGGTGGAGGACAATATCCTCGACCGGCTGATCACAGAGCTCGAGGAAAACGCCGAGTACCGCAAGCGCCGCGAGGAGATCATCGCCTTCAACAAGGCATCAAAGATCATCAAGAAGGGCATTGCGCTCACCCCGGTGAAATTCGGCATCTCCTTTACTGCGACCTGGTACAATCAGGCGGGCTCGCTGATCCATGTCTACAATGACGGCTCGATCCACCTGAACCACGGCGGCACCGAGATGGGGCAGGGCCTGAATACCAAGGTCGCGCAAGTGGTGGCCGACGCCTTCCAGGTCGATTTCGAGCGCATCAAGATCACCAAGACAACCACCGAGAAGGTGCCGAACACCTCTGCCACCGCGGCCTCTTCGGGGTCGGACCTCAATGGCATGGCGGCACTGGATGCGGCGGAGCAGATCATTGCCCGGCTGACCAAATTTGCGGCGGAAAAATATGAAGTCTCCGAGGCGGAAGTTGAATTCCTGCCCAACCGCGTGCGCGTCGGCAGCGAGGAGATCCCTTTCGACACGCTGGTGAAGGAGGCCTACATGGCCCGCGTCCACCTGTCGGCGGCGGGCTTCTACAAGACGCCTGAGATCCACTGGGACCGCGCGGCGGGCAAGGGGCAGCCGTTCTTCTATTACGCCTATGGCGCGTCCTGCTCGGAAGTGTCCGTCGACACGCTGACCGGCGAATACCGGGTGGAGCGCACCGACATCCTGCATGACGTAGGCCGCTCGCTGAACCCGGTCCTGGACAAGGGCCAGGTGGAGGGCGCGTTCATCCAGGGCATGGGCTGGCTCACCACCGAGGAGCTGTGGTGGGACGGCGAGGGCCGGTTGCGCACTCATGCGCCCTCGACCTACAAGATCCCGCTGGCCTCTGACCGGCCGCGCATCTTCAACACGCAGCTGGCCGAATGGTCGGTGAACAAGAAGCGCACCATCAAGCGGTCCAAAGCCGTGGGCGAGCCGCCGTTCATGCTGGGCATCTCGGTGTTCGAAGCGCTGTCGATGGCGGTTGCCAGTACTGGAGATTACAAGGTCTGCCCCCGTCTGGATGCGCCGGCCACGCCCGAGTGCGTGCTGATGGCGATCGAAACCCTCAAAGGGCAGGGCTGAGCCATGGCCCGCCGCCTTTCCCTCCAGGACTTTCTGGCCAGCCGCAAACATGTGGTGCAGGTCGCTCTGACCCGCGTCCGAGGGTCCTCCCCGCGCGAAGCCGGCACCTGCATGTTTGTGGCGGCGGACGGCCTTTGGGGGACCATCGGCGGCGGCCAGCTGGAATATATCGCCATCGACCACGCCCGGCGGATGCTGAAGCAGGGTGTGATCAGCGACACGCTGGATGTGCCGCTGGGGCCGGAAATCGGCCAGTGCTGCGGCGGCCGGGTGGAGATGTCGCTGGCGCAGATGCGCCAGGCCGGCCGCGACGATGCCATTGCCCGCCAGCAGGCCGAGGAACAGGCCCTGCCGCATGTCTATGTGATAGGCGCAGGCCATGTGGGCCGAGCCTTGGCGGATCTGTTCCAGCATATGCCGGTGCGCTGCATTCTGATCGACCAGCGCGCCGAAGAACTGGCCTTGTGCAACGCGGATGTGGAAATCCGCCAAAGTGCAATTCCTGAGATCGACATTGCTGCCGCCCCGGCGGGCAGCGCGTTCATCGTTCTCACCCATGATCACGCGCTCGACTTCCTGCTTGCCTCCGCTGCCCTGCAGCGCGGCGATGCGGGCTATGTCGGCCTGATCGGATCGGCCACCAAGCGGGAGAAGTTCCGCCGCTGGTGCCGGGACCATTGCGACGGTCTTGCAATCGACCGTCTCATCTGCCCCATCGGGGCAAGCGGTAGCCGCGACAAGCGGCCCAGCGTCATTGCGGCCTTCGTGGCGGCGGAAGTGATCGCTGATCTGACCTCTGAAACTGCCGCGTCCGCTCCATCTCGGAGCACTGACCTGCCCCAGGCGGGTAAGCAACCGGACGCAGAGGGAGACACGGCTGGAGCAAACAGCCGTTAAGACTGCGTCCTCTTGACAGGAGGAGGCCGCCATGACCGGGCGGAGCTACACGTACAAACTGTTCGCGCGGAATGACTTCAGTGCATTCTGGGCGCTGTTCACCGACAATCTGATCAACCTGATCGTGCTTTCGGGCATCTGTCAGTTTGTCTTCAACATGCCTGCCGACATCGTGTTCGGCCGCATCGTGCCCGGCGCCGCAGTGGCGATCCTGGCCGGTATCGCGGTCTACACCTGGCTGGCCAAGCACACCGCCGAGAAAGAAGGGCGCGACGTGACCGCGCTGCCCTATGGCATCTCGACGCCGGTGATGTTCGTCTATCTGTTCGGTGTGATCGGGCCGATCTACTGGTCCACCAATGACGCCATGCTGGCCTGGCAGGTGGGTATCGGCGCGGGCTTCATGGGCGGCATCGTGGCCGGTCTTGGCGCCATCGTCGGCCCCTGGCTCAAGCGGGTGACGCCGCGCGCCGGCATGCTGGGCACGCTCTGCGGCATCGCGCTGGTGTTCATCGGCACCGTGCCTTTGGCGACGATTTTCGAGGATCCATTCATCGGCTTTGCCTCGATGATCATCATCCTTTGGGGCCTGGTGGGCCGCCACCGGCTGCCGTTCAACATCCCCGCGGGCCTCTTGGCACTGATCGTCGGCACCGTTGTGGCGCTGGCAATGGGCAAGGCGTCGGTCTCGATCGAGGGCGTGGGCGTCTACCTTCCGGTTCCCTATTTCGGTGACCTGGTTGCGGGCATCCAGCATCTGTTTGCCAACCCGGAGCTGTTCCTGGTGCTGGTGCCGGTGCAGATCTACAACTTCATCGAAACCATGAACAACGTCGAAAGCGCCGAAGCGGCAGGCGACCACTACCCGGTGGCCCTGTGCCAGGTCACGGATGGCGTCGGCACCATGATCGGTGCAGTCTTCGGCTCGCCGTTCCCGACCACCGCCTATATCGGCCACCCGGCCTACAAGCGGATGGGCGCGCGCTCCGGCTATATCATCGGCGTTGGCATCGTGATCCCCTTTGCCGCCTTCTTTGGCCTTCTGGCGTTCCTCAACACCCTGATCCCCGTGGCCGCTGCCGCGCCGGTGCTCGTGTTCGTGGCGCTCAGCCTGGTGACCAATACCGCGCATTCGGTGAAAACCGACCACATCGCCGCGGTGACCATCGCAATGATGCCGCATGTGTCGGCCTTTCTGGTGATCAAATGGGGCGCACTGGCCGGCGCATTGGGCGCATTGGGTGCCACCGGCATGGCCCAGCTGGGCGATCCGGAGCTGACCGCCGCGCTGCTGCAGCAGGGCGCGCATTACGAAGGCCATCTGGCGCTGAGCCAGGGAGCAATCCTGACCGGCCTGATCTGGGGCGCCATCGTGGCCAGCGTGATCGACGGCGATTTCCGCAACGCGGGCGGCTTTGCCCTGGCGGCGGCACTGATGTCGCTGATCGGCGTGATCCACTCCGCCAGCCTGCATTGGCCGGAGTTCAGCGGCGTCGCCATGGGCTACCTGATCGCCGCAGCCTTCCTGTTCATCTACCCGGTCTTCCACAAGGCGGATGAACATGAAGAAGCCGAAGACGACGGTATCAAACCGCATGTGCCGCACCTGCCGGCCGGCGAGTAATCCCAAATGCCACCCAAATGACATGGGGCAGGGGGCCGCGCGCCCCCTGCCTGCGAACCAAGGACAACACAGACATGACATCGAAACAGACGCTGCTGCGCGGCCGGGTGCTTTCCTTCACCGCCGAGCCGCAAGACCCCCAGGACACCAGCGCCTATGAGTTCATCGAGGACGGCGCCCTGCTGGTTGCCGACGGCATGATCCTGGCCAAAGGCAGCTATGGCGATCTGGCCCAGCAGGCCGCAGAGGCGGAGGTGATCGACCACCGCCCGCATATCCTGATGGCCGGCTTCATCGACACCCATCTGCATTTCCCGCAGGTGCAGGTGATCGCTTCTTGGGGCTCGCAGCTCCTGGAGTGGCTCAACAACTACACTTTCCCCGAAGAAGTCCGCTTTGCCGATGCCGGCCACAGCGCTGAGATGGCCGGGCATTTCTTCGACCTCTTGACCAGCCATGGCACCACCACCGCCGTTGCCTATTGCTCGGTCCACAAAACCTCAGCCGAGGCCTATTTCACCGAGGCCGCGCGCCGCAACATGCGGATGATCGGCGGCAAGGTTCTGATGGACCGCAACGCGCCCGAGGGCCTGCTGGATACCCCGGTCAGCGGCTATGACGACACCAAGGACCTGATTGAAAAATACCACGGCAAGGGCCGCGGCCTGTACGCGATCACCCCCCGCTTTGCCATCACCTCCACCCCCGATCAGATGGAGATGGCAGGTGCCCTGGTGCAGGAGCACCCGGACTGCTACGTGCAGACCCATCTGTCGGAAAACCACGACGAAATCGCCTTTACCGCGGAACTGTACCCGCAAGCGCGCGACTATCTGGATGTCTATCAGTCCTACGGGCTGCTGACAGAAAAGATGCTGCTGGGCCACTCGATCCACTTGCAGCCGCGCGAGATTGATGCCCTGGCCGAAACCAAGGCCAAGCCGGTGTTCTGCCCGACCTCAAACCTGTTCCTTGGCAGCGGATTGTTCGACGACGCAGGCCTGCGCGAGCGCGGCATCACCAATGCCATTGCCACCGACATCGGCGCGGGCACCAGCTATTCGATGCTGCAGACTCTGAACGAGGGCTACAAGGTCCTGCAGCTGCAGAACCAGAAGCTTCACCCGCTGCGCGCCTTCCACTGGATCACCCGCGGCAACGCCGTGGCCCTGGGGCTGGAGGACAAGATCGGGACGCTGGAGGCAGGCACAGAGGCCGACATCGTGGTGCTTGATTCCTGCGCCACCCATGCAATGGACTTGCGGATGCAGCGCGCCGAGACGCTGTCAGAGGAGCTGTTCATCCTGCAGACCCTGGGCGACGACCGCTCCATCGCGCAGACCTATGTGGCCGGACAGCCGATGAAGGCCTGACACTGCAGCCGCGGGCATCGGCCCGCGGCATTTCCTGCACGTCATTTATTACCATAATCCCTATTACACTCATCTTCGTAATCCGCTCCCCATGCTCTCCTTCCAAAGACGGCAACAAGCCGCCCAGGAATAATTGACAAAATTAGTAAATTAAATTACCCGCCGCGCTCGAAGGAGTTGCGGATGTTTTATGACCTGGCCCAATTGCGCGCATTCGGCGCCCGTCCCTGCCTGATTGCGGCGGATGGACGCCAGATGTCCTATGCCGCTTTGGCGGACGCTGCCGAACAGTTTGCCCGCCAATTGCCGCAAAACCGGCGGCTGATTGCGGTTGAGGCTGCCAGCGATCCGAAAGCCATCACTGCCTATCTCGGCGCCCTGGCCGCGGGCCATGCCGTCATGCCGCTGCCCGCCGGGGATCAGGACACCGCCGAAAGCCTCACAGACCGTTTCCGCCCCGCCGCCAGCTTCCGCTGCATCGGCGGCATCTGGCAGCTGCTGACCCATGCGCATGAACCGGCGGAGATCCACCCGGACCTTGCCCTGCTGCTGCAAACCTCCGGCAGCACCGGCCATGGCCGCGGCGTGCGCCTGTCCGCGGCAGCCCTGGACAGCAACGCCCGCGCCATTGCGGAGTATCTGGAAATCCAGCCCAGGGACCGCGCCGCGCTGATCCTGCCGCTGCATTACTCCTACGGCCTGTCGGTGCTGCAGTCGCATCTGGCCGCCGGCGCCAGCCTGTGGCTGGCCCCCGGTTCGGTTCTGGATGCCGGTTTTGCCGCTGCGCTGACGGCCTCCGGCGCCACCAGCCTCGCCGGCGTGCCGCATCACTTCCGGCTGCTGGACAGCGCAGGCCTGTCTCAGGCGCTACCGGATACCATCAGGACCCTGACCGTTGCAGGCGGTGCGATGGAAGCAGAACAGGTCCGTTCATGGGCCGCCCGGATGCTGGCCCGGGCGGGCCGGTTCTTTGTCATGTACGGCCAGACAGAGGCGACTGCACGGATCAGCTATCTGCCGCATGATCAGGCTTTGGACCACCCCGGCGCCGCAGGCCGCGCCATTCCCGGGGGCCAGCTGCTGCTGCGCGATGCGGGCGGCAATGAAATCACCGCACCCGAAGGCGAGGGCGAGCTGGTCTACAAAGGCCCGAATGTGATGATGGGCTATGCCAAAGGCCACGCCGATCTGGCCAAAGGCGCAGAGCTCAGCGAACTGGCCACCGGCGACCTGGCCCGGCGCGATGCCAGCGGCCTTTACCACATCACCGGGCGGCTGTCGCGCATGTCCAAGATCGCGGGCCTGCGCATCGGCCATGACGCCATCGAACGCGCCCTGGCGGCCCAGGGGCATGAGGCCGCGGTCTGGGGCGATGACAGCCGCATCTCCATCGCCGTCTGCGGGCCAGAGGACGGCATCGCCGCGCTGGCTGCCAAGCTGACGGGCGTCGGCCAGCAGCATTTCACCGTGCTGCCGCGCAAATCCCTGCCGCGCAGGGCCAATGGCAAGATCGACTACCCGGCGCTGAAGGCGCAAGCCGCCAAACCCGCACGCTCCAAGGGCGTGCTGGCCGCCTATCAGGCCGCCTTTGCGCCGCAGACCGTGGGCCGCAACGACAGTTTTGCCTCGCTCGGCGGCGATTCCCTGCGTCATGTGGAGCTGTCGCTGGCACTGGACGAGGCCCTAGGCGGCGCCCCGGCCGGCTGGGAAACCATGCCCATCAAGGCGCTGGAGACCACCGCCCCGGCCCGCGGCAGCAGCCTGCCGTTTGAACTGGTCGCGCGGGTGATTGCGATCCTCGCCGTGGTCATCGCGCACCAGACCCATTGGCCCACCTACGGCGGCGCCGCCGCGATGGTGATCCTGATGGGGATGAGCGTTGCCGGCTACCGCTGGGAGGCGCTGAGCGCGGGGGACATGCGCAGCTTCTTCAAGCCTGTGGCCGCGGTGCTGATCCCCTATTACCTGGTGCTGGCCGGCTATGCCGTGGCCTGGGAACAGGTGCCCTGGGTCTCGGTCCTCCTGGCCGGGAACCTGGCGCTGACCACGCCGGAAACCCATCTGATGCTGCCGTATCTGTATTGGTTCGTGGAGGCCTATTGGCAGATCACCCTGCTGATCGCCCTTCCCTTTGCGCTGCCGCCGGTGCGGCGCTGGCTGGCGCACCAGGGCGCCTACCGCACAGGGCTTTGCCTGCTGGGGTTTGCCGTGGCGCTGCGCCTGATCGCGCCGGAGATCTGGCACATCGGCGGACGCGCGCAGTTCACCGTGCCTTGGGTCCTCTATCTGTTTGCCATCGGGTGGTGCATCACCGCCGCCCGCGGGCTGCGCCAGCGGCTGGTGCTGCTGGGTGCCGCCTGCGTGATCATGCCCGGGGCCGCCTATCTCGGCGGCAACTGGTACGGCGGCTGGATCAAATACATGTGGCTGCTGGCGCTGATTGCCGGGCTGATCTTTGTCCAGCGAATGCCGCTGCCCCGCCTCGTTTCCCGCGCCGTCATGCGGCTGGCGCAGGCGGCCTTCCCGATCTACCTGCTGCACCGGCTGGTGCCGGAGATCCTGATGCCGGTGATCGGGCTGGAGGGCCGCAGCGCGCTGGTCAACACGCTGGGCATCCTCGGCGGCATCGCCCTGGGGCTGGCGGTGGCCTCCCTGCAGCGCCAGCTGGTGCGGGCCTGGGCCAATGCACGCGCCCGCCAGCCGTCGCTTGCGGAAGCCTAGGCCAGCGCGGCAACGGCGGAACTGATCCGGCTCAGCGCCTCGCGCAGCTCCGCCTCGGAGGTCGCATAGGAAATCCGGAAATAGGGCGAGATGCCAAAGGCGCGGCCCGGCACCACCGCCACATGGTGCTGGTCCAGCAGGTGGGCACAGAAATCCGCGTCCGTCTCCAGCACTGCACCCTCCGGCGTGCGCTTGCCCAGCACGCCTGCGCAATTGGCAAATGTATAGAACGCCCCTTCCGGCACCGGGCAGCTGATCCCCTCCATGCCGTTCAGCGCCTCAACCACCAGGTCGCGCCGCGCCTGGAAACTCTTCCGCCGCTCTGCCAGCACTTCCTGCGGGCCATTGAGCGCCGCCACTGCCGCCGCCTGCGACACCGAGGACGGATGCGAGGTCGATTGCGACTGCACCACCTTCATCGCATCAATCAGCGCCTTCGGCCCGCCGGCATAGCCCAGCCGCCAGCCGGTCATCGCATAGGCCTTGGAGACGCCGTTGATGGTCAGCACCCGGTCCTTCAGCCGCGGCTCCACCTGCGCGGGCGTGGCAAACTCAAAGCCGCCATAGGTGATGTGCTCATACATGTCATCGGCCATCAGCCAGATATCCGGGTGCCGCAGCAGCACGTCCAAAAGCGGCTGGTAATCCGCGGCGCTGTAGCCCGCGCCCGCCGGGTTCGACGGCGAGTTCAGCAGAAGCCAGCGGGTGCGCGTCGTGATCGCCGCCTCCAGCTTCTCCGCGGTCAAGCGAAAACCTGTATCATCACCGCAGGGCACCAGCACCGGCTCGCCGCCGGCAATGCGGATGATGTCGGAGTAAGATGTCCAATAAGGCGCCGCCACAATCACCTCATCGCCGGGGTTGAGGCTGGCCATGAAGGCATCGAACAGGATCTCCTTGGCGCCGGTGCCGGCGATGATCTCTTCCAGCGCATAGTCCAGCCCGTTATCGCGCTTGAACTTGGCCTGGATCGCCTGCCGCAGCGCCAATGTGCCGCCGAGCGCGGTGTATTTCGTCTCCCCCGCCCGCATCGCGGCAGCGGCGGCCTCCTTGATGTGGTCCGGCGTGTCGAAATCCGGCTCCCCCGCGCCCAGGATGATCACCGGTGCGCCCTGCCGCTTCATTTCCGCGGCCTTGGCACCGATGGTGAGGATTTCCGAGACTTCAATCGGGTCAAGACGGCTGGCGCGGCGGAACTGGGCCATGGCAAAGGCTCCCTGGTGGTTTTGTCCCGCCAGGATGGAACGACAGCAGCATGCAGGAAAACCGCCCGATTGCGACAGATACCATTCCTGTTTGGCATCTATCGCTGAGGGCGGCGCCCGCCCGTGGGGGCGGACGGGCGCTGCCCGGCCTTCGGCCAGGCGGAAAACCTCAAATTGGCCTGCCCTTTAACTGCTTGCGCATCCAGGTCTCCAGCTTCTGCACCGCCTCTGGCACCGGCCCATGCGGGCGCACCAGGAAGTAACGCTTGCGGGATTCCAGCGCAGGACCCGGAATCTGCAGCAGATCCCCGGCGGCAATCTCCCGCGCCACCATGTCATAGGGCACGATCGCCGCGCCCAGCCCCGCCGTGGCGGCTGCAATCACCATCGAGTGCTGGTCGAAATACCGCCCGTCCTGCCGCGGCGCGCCCGCCAGCCCTGCGCGCTCGAACCACTCCGCCCAGGAGCCCGCGCGGCTTTCCAGATGCAGCAGCGGCGCCTGTGCCAGGTTGCCCGCCTGCTCCAGCTGATGCGCGGCAAAGAAGCCGGGCGCACAGACCGGCACCATTTCCTCGCCAAACAAGGGGGCCATATGGGTGCCGGGCCAGTTATCCAGCCCGTAATGCACCGCCAGGTCGAAGTTTTCCCGCGCAAAATCAAACGGCTCCAGCCGGGTGGAAAAGCTCAGCTCCACCTCCGGGTGGCGGGCAAAGAAATCCGGCAGCCGCGGGATCAGCCAGAGGTTGGCGAACGCCGGCAGCACCGCAATCCGCAGGGCCGACCGCCCGGCCCCGGCCGCGGCAGCCTTTTGCAAGGTGGCCCGCAGCCCCGCAAGATCCAGCTCCAGATCGGCGGCCAGCCCCTGCCCCGCCGGTGTCAGCACCACACCGCGGCCCGCCCGCTGGAACAGGTCGAAGCCCAGGTCCGCCTCCAGCTCCTTCACCTTCTTGCTGACCGCACTTTGCGTGAGGCCCAGCTCCTCGCCCGCAGCGGTGAAGTTCTGGTGCCGCGCGGCGCTCTCGAAACAGCGCAGATGGGTCAGGCTTGGCAATCTCATGTCAGGTCTCCTCCAGCTGAGCCATCAGCCACTCGCGGAACTTGATCAGCGGATAGTCCTCCGCCTGATCCGCCGGCCAGACCAGGAAATACTCGCCCAGACTCACCGCATCGCCCTCCATCGCCAGCGCCAGCCGCCCCTGCGCAATCTCGTTTTCGGCCAGAAAATCCGGCAGCAGCGCCACCCCCAGCCCATGCACCGCGCCCTGCGTCATCGCAGACGACTGGTCAAACAGCATCCCCCGCAGCTTCACCGCCGGCACATCGTGCAGGTGAAACCACTGCTCCCAGCAGTCGGGATGGGTTTCAAGGTGCAGCAGCGGATAATCCAGCAGCTCCGCCGGGCTGGCCACCGGCCCCGCCATCAGCCCCGGCGCGCAGACCGGCAGCACATGTTTCGGCATCAGCGGCAGATACTCCACCCCCGGCCAGTCCCGGGTGCCGTAGTGGATCGCCGCCTGCGCCGTCCCCGCGTCAAAGCTGAACGGCAGGTTGTGGGTGTGCAGGTTCACGGTGATGCCGGGATGGGACGCGGCAAAATCCTTCAGCCGCGGCGCCAGCCAATGCAGGCCAAAGGACGGCAGGATCGACAGGGTGAAACTGCCGCCGTCCGGGTTGGCCCGCAGCTTGACCGAGGCCTGCGCCAGCCGGGTCAGGATCGCCCGCGCCTCCTTGGCAAATCCCGTGCCAGCCGGTGTCAGCTGCATCCGCATCTGATCGCGGGCAATCAGATCGACCCCCATCTGCTCCTCCAGCTGCTTCAGCTGGCGGCTGATGGCGCTTTGCGTCAGCGACAGATCCTCTGCCGCCGCCGAGGCGCTGCCCAGCCGGTCCACGGCCTCCAGCGCCAAGAGCGACGGGATCGAGGGCAGAAAGCGGCGCGGGGCAATCATATGATCTTAGCTCATAGCTTCAGGATTTAGTTTCAATAGCAATCCGGAACGCAGGGTGCAATTTCTATATCAGACCGACGCCCGGCAGGACATCGGCGCAAATCAGGCTAAAGTTTTGCTCATGCCCTGCCCTCGCATCAAAAGGATTTCGACATGCCCCATTCCGCCATCCTCGCCGCCGCTGGCCTCACCCAATCCGAACTATCCGGCGGCAGCCTCTCTGTCACCACGCCGGTAGACGGCAGCGAAATCGCCCGCCTGAAAACCCACTCCGCGGCAGAAGCCCAAGCGCAGATCGCCGCTGCCAAGGCTGCCTTCAAGTCCTGGCGCCTGGTGCCGGCCCCGCGCCGCGGTGAACTGGTGCGCCTGCTGGGTGAGGAGCTGCGCCGCGAAAAGGAAAACCTGGGCCGCCTTGTCACCCTGGAATGCGGCAAGATCTACCAGGAGGGCCTGGGCGAAGTGCAGGAGATGATCGACATCTGCGACTTCGCGGTGGGCCTGTCGCGCCAGCTCTACGGCCTCACCATCGCGTCCGAACGCCCCGGCCACGCCATGCGCGAGAGCTGGCATCCGATGGGCACCTGCGGCATCATCACCGCCTTCAACTTCCCCGTCGCCCCCTGGTGCTGGAACGCCGCGCTGGCACTGGTCTGCGGCGATCCGGTGATCTGGAAACCGTCAGAGAAAACCCCGCTCACCGCGCTGGCCGTGCAGAAAATCTGCGACCGCGCCATGGCGGCCTTTGGCGGGGACGCGCCCGAGGGCCTGATCCAGGTGCTGATCGGCGAGCGTGATCTGGGCGAGGCGCTGACCGCCTCCAAGGACGTCGCCATCATCTCCGCCACCGGCTCTGTTCCAATGGGCAAGGCGGTTGCGGGGGATATGTCGAAACGCCTCGGCCGCACCATTCTGGAACTGGGCGGCAACAACGCAATGATCGTGGCGCCCTCCGCCGATCTGGAAATGGCCCTGCGCGCCATCGTGTTCTCCGCCGTCGGCACCGCCGGCCAGCGCTGCACGTCGCTCCGCCGCCTGATTGTGCATGAAGGTATTTATGACGCGCTGATCCCGCGCCTGATCAAGGCCTACGAGGGCCTGCCCATCGGCGATCCGCTGGCCGATGGAACCCTGGTCGGCCCGCTGATCGACCGCGCCGCGCTGGATGCGATGACCAGCGCACTGGGCCGCGCCAAGGCCGAAGGCGGCACCGTTCACGGCGGCACCCGCGCGCTGGCGGACAGCCACGGGGATGCGGCCTATGTGCACCCGGCGATTGTCGAAATGCCCGCCCAGACGGCGATCATGCACACCGAAACCTTCGCCCCGATCCTCTATGTGGTGAAGTATTCAGACCTCGGCCAAGCCATTGAAATGCAGAACGAAGTGCCGCAGGGCCTCTCCTCCTGCATCTTCTCCACCGACGTGCGCGAAACCGAATATTTCCTCTCGGCAGCGGGCTCCGACTGCGGTATTGCCAATGTGAACATCGGCCCCTCCGGCGCGGAAATCGGCGGCGCTTTCGGGGGCGAGAAGGAGACGGGCGGCGGCCGTGAAAGCGGCTCCGACGCCTGGAAAGGGTACATGCGCCGGCAGACCAACACCGTGAACTATTCACGCGCGCTGCCGCTTGCTCAGGGGATCAAGTTTGACATCTGACCTGGCGTCCGGCCTCTGGCACCAAACCTGCCAGGAAAACCCCGCCTTCCCGGAACTCATCGGGGAGGTTACGGCCGACCTCGTGGTGATCGGCGGCGGCTACACCGGCTGCGCCGCGGCGCTGAAGGCCGCGGAACTGGGTGCCTCGGCCATCCTCATTGAAGCGGAGGAGATCGGCAGCGGCGGGTCGGGGCGCAATGTGGGGCTGGCCAATGCCGGCCTCTGGCTGCCGCCCGAGGACATCAACGCCGCATTGGGCGCCGAGACCGGCAGCCGCCTGTCAGAACTGCTGGCAGGCGCCCCGGAGATGGTGTTCTCGCTGATCAAAAAACACGCCATCCGATGCGAGGCGGAAAACAGCGGCACCCTGCACTGCGCCCACGCGCCCGCCGGCATGAAAGACCTGCAGCGCCGCCACGCGCAGCTCACCGCCATCGGCGCCCCGGTCGAACTGCTGCCGCGCGAAGACGCCATTCAGCGCACCGGATCCGAGGCCGTGCACGGCGCCCTGTTCGACCCGCGCGCGGGCACCATCCAGCCGCTGGCCTATGCGCGCGGCCTTGCCCGCGCTGCCGCCGCGGCGGGCGCGAAGATCCACGCGCAATCGCCTGCCACCGCCATAAGCCGTGAAGGCCCCACTTGGCATGTGGCAACGCCCAAGGGCAGCCTCCGCGCCAAGCATCTGATCATGGCCACCAATGCCTACGCCCGCGAGATCTCCGGCTACAGCACGCCGCAGGTCATCCCGGTGCATTATTTCCAGGCCGCCACCGATCCGCTGCCCGGCCCGCTGCTGGACAAGATCCTGCCAATGAAGGAAGGCTGCTGGGACACCGCGCTGGTGATGTCGTCCTGGCGGCTGGATCAGGCCGGGCGGCTGGTGATCGGCGGCATGGGCGCGCTCAGCCATTTCGGCAGCGCCCTGCACCGCAGCTGGCTGCCCCGCAAACTGGCCGCGCTGTACCCGGAGCTCAAAGACGCAGCCCTGCGCAGCCACTGGCATGGCCGCATCGCCATGACCTCCGAACACCTGCCCAAGATCCTGGACCTGCAGGGCGGCTATGCCTGTTTCGGCTATTCCGGCCGCGGCATCGGCCCCGGCACTTTGTTTGGCGCGCGCCTCGCTGAGGCGCTGCTGAGCGCGGACAGCGCCTGCCTGCCTGTGCCGCCGGCCACAGGCCACAGCCTGTCATTCGCTGGCCTGCGCAGCGCCTACTATGAGACCGGCGCCACGCTCACCCATCTGATCAGCGACAGATAAAAAAGGCGGACCCGGCGGCCCGCCCTCATTTACTCGCAACCGGCAATCGCCGCGCCGATGTCCTGCAGCAGCGCCGGATAAAAGCCAGCCCCCGGCTCCAGCCCTGCCCCCAGCGGATCCAGCACCGCAGTTCCAGCCCCAGTGCCTTCCAGCACGGTGGCAACCAGCCCCGGGTTGAACTGCGGCTCCGAGAACACGCAGGCCACTTTCCGATCCGCCACCACATCCCGGATTTCAGCAACCCGCGCCGGGCTCGGCTTCACCGCATCGCTCAGCGAGATCGCCCCGGCGGCCTGCAGGCCAAAGCCCTGCTCGAAATACTGGTAGGCATCGTGGAACACGATGAACGGCTTGTCCTGGAACGGCGCCAGCTGGGCCGAGACGGTTGCAACGGTTTCCGCGATCTCCTGCTTGCCGGCCTCGGCATTGGCCCGGTAGGCCGCCGCATTATCCGGGTCATGCTCTGCCAGCTCTTCTGCGATCACGTCCAGCCACACCTGCGCATTGGCCGGCAGCAGCCAGGCATGCGGATCAGCGCCCTCATGGTGATGGCCATGGGCATGCTCTTCGTGGCCTTCACGGCCGCCGTGGCCTTCTGCGCTGGTATGCGCCCCGTGATCATGGCCGTCATGATCCGCATGACCCTCATGGCCATCACCATGCCCGTCATGATCCTCATGCCCCTCGGCGTGATCGCCATGTTCACCGTGTTCCGCATGACCCTCATGGCCGCCGGCGTGCTCCTGATGACCGTGATTGTCATGCTCACCATGATCATGCGCCTCAAACCGTGCGCCCTCGCGGAACGGCAGCACCGTGGTGCCCCTAGCCTCCAGCAGTTCAATCCTGTGCGCATCGCCGGCCAGCTCTTCCAGCGGGGCTTCCAGCCAGGGGGTCAGCGCCTCGCCCAGCCAGAACACAAGATCCGCCTGATCCAGCGCCCGCGCTTCCGAGGGGCGCATCGCATAGCCATGCGGCGAGGCCCCGGGCGGCACCACCAGCGCTGGCTCACCCAGCCCCTGCATCACCCGCGCCACCAGCCCGTGCACCGGCGCAATATCCGCCGCGACACGCGGCACTTCTGCCGCCACGGCCCCTGCCCCGGCCAGCAAGGCCGCCGCGCTGGCTGTCCACATCCCCGGTTTCCGCATGACACACTCCATGTAATCTTATAACATCACGCGGCTTGATAAACGTCATAACATAACATATCAAGCGGTAAATCCGCCGCCGCCTCAAAGGACCCCGGACATGGACTCCATCGGCTTTGCCCCGCACGACCACAGCAGCTGCATCCAGGACGGCATCGCCGCCGTGGACGCCCAGTGCCGGGCCGAAGGCCTGCAGTTCACCCCGGTCCGCCGCCGGGTGCTGGAGATCCTGCTGCAGGAACACCGCGCGCTGGGGGCCTATGAAATCCTCGACCGGCTGCGCGAAGAGGGTCTTGGCTCGCAACCGCCCGTCGCCTACCGCGCGCTGGATTTCCTGGTCAAAAACGGCTTTGCCCATAAGATCGAGCGCTTGAACGCCTTCATCGCCTGCACCCATCCGGGCGAGAGCCACGCGCCGGTCTTCCTGATCTGCCGCGCTTGCGACGCCGTGGCCGAAGCGCAGCGCGAACCCACCCAGGGCCAGCTCGGCCAGGCCGCCCGCGACGCAGGTTTCGTGATCGAACGCGCGGTAATCGAGGCCGAGGGCCTGTGCCCCAAATGCCAAGAGAAGCCCGCCGCATGAGCAGCCTGATTTCCCTGGACGGCCTCACCGTCGCCCATGGCGGCAACACGGTACTGTCCGGTGTCAGCCTGTCGATTGCCCCGGGTGAGATCGTCACTGTTGTCGGCCCCAACGGCTCCGGCAAGTCCACCCTCTTGCGCAGCGTGATCGGGGCGCTGAAACCCTCCCGCGGCAGCGTCACCCGGGCGCCGGGGCTGCGCATCGGCTATGTGCCGCAGAAATTGCACATCGACCCCACCCTGCCGCTGACGGTGCGCCGCTTCCTCAGCCTGCCGGACCGTGTGTCTGACGCCCGCGCCGCGGAGGCATTGCAGCAGGCCGGCGCCGGCGATCTGGCGGCACGGCAGATGGCCAGCCTGTCGGGCGGCCAGTTCCAGCGGGTGCTGCTGGCCCGCGCGCTGCTGTGCAATCCGCAGCTGCTGATCCTGGACGAGGCGACCCAAGGCCTCGATCAGCCCGGCTCTGCCGCTTTTTACCAGCGCATCGAGAAGGTCCGCCAGGACCTGGGCTGCGCTGTGCTGATGGTCAGCCACGAGCTGCATGTGGTGATGGCGGCCTCCGACCGGGTGATCTGCCTCAATGGCCATGTCTGCTGCGAGGGCGCCCCGGAGCATGTTGCCTCTGCCCCGGAATACCGGGCGCTGTTCGGCACCGGAACCCAAGGCGCCCTGGCGCTCTACCGGCATGAGCACAACCACAGCCATGACCACGACTGCAAACACGATCACCACCATGAGGCGGCGGAATGACCCTGCTTGACGATTTCCTGATCCGCGCCGCGCTGGCGGGCATCGGCGTGGCCCTGGCCGCCGCCCCCTTGGGCTGTTTCGTGGTCTGGCGCCGGATGGCCTATTTCGGCGACGCCACCGCGCATGCCTCGATCCTCGGCGTGGCGCTGGCGCTCAGCTTTGATGTCTCGGTTTTTGCCGGTGTGCTGGCCACCGCGCTGGCGATGGCCACCACGGTATCGGCTCTTGCAGGGCGCGGCTATGCCATGGACACGCTCCTGGGGGTGCTGGCGCATTCCTCGCTCGCCTTCGGCCTGGTTGCGGTTTCCTTTCTGCAGGGGGTGCGGATCGACCTGATGGCCTATCTGTTCGGCGACATCCTGGCCGTGGGCCGGGCAGACCTGGCAGTGATCTGGGGCGGTGCGGTGCTGGTGCTGGCGCTGCTGTGGTGGCGCTGGTCGGCGCTGCTGACCGCCACCCTGAACCCGGATCTGGCCCATGCCGCCGGCATTGACCCCCGGCGCGAGCAGATGGTGCTGACCATCGCGCTGGCGCTGGTGGTGGCGGTGGCGATCAAGGTGGTGGGCGTGCTGCTGATTGCCGCGATGCTGCTGATCCCGGCGGCCGCGGCCCGCCCCTTTGCCGCAACACCGGAACGCATGGCGGCCGTTGCCGGTCTGCTGGGGATGCTGGCGGCCACCGGCGGGCTGCAGCTGGCCTTTGTGCTGGATACGCCCGCAGGCCCCAGCATCGTCTGCTTTGCTGCCGGGCTGTTCGCAGCTTCCAGCCTGACCGGGCTGCTGCTGCAGCGCCGCCGCGGCTAGGGCCGGACGCAGAACCCTCCGCCGGCACCCTGCCGCACGGTTTCCATCAGACGCTCCGCCGCCCGGCTGCCGCAGAGGTCAGCTGCCCGTGCGCTGCAGGTCCGGGGCCCCCGTCCATTTGCTGATCGCATCTGTCAGGGCTTTCTTGTTGATCGGCTTGCTCAGGAAGTCGTCCATGCCCGCCTGCAGGCACTTTTCCCGGTGCGCCTGCAGCGCGTTGGCGGTCAGCGCAACGATCGGGCATTTGCCCCCGCCTGCGGCCTCGATCCGGCGCATCTGGGTGGTGGCTTCCAGCCCGTCCATCTCCGGCATCATCATGTCCATCAGCACGATATCGGGCCGTTCGGCGCGGAACTGCGCCACCGCCTCAATGCCGTTCCTGGCAATTGTGATATCCAGCGGCGCATCCTTCAGCATCTTGGTCACCACCAGCTGATTGGTGCGGTTGTCCTCGGCAAGCAGCAGCTTCAGGCGGCGTTCCGGCAACCCCGGCCCGGCGTTGCGGCCCGGACCCGGGTCCGCATTGCGGGCGGGCGGCAGGCTCAGCACCCGTTCAAGCACCTGCCGCAGCTGCACAGACCGCACCGGTTTCAGCGCGAATTCGCAGGTTCCGATTGCCTCGCAGTCGGCCCGGCTCAGCGCGTGCTCCACGGACGACAGGATGATCAGCGGCACCGCCTCAAAGCCTGGCATCGACCGGATCCGCGCCGCAAGGGCGCGCCCGTCCATGGCCGGCATCTGGTAGTCCAGAACAATAAAATCGAACCGGCGCCCGTCCAGCTGCGCATCCGCCAGGATTTCCAGCCCCTCATGCGCAGATGCCGCCAGGGTGCAGGACACCCCCCAGGTGCTCAGCCGTTCCGACAGGATCACCCGGTTCAGCTCCAGATCATCCACTAGCAGGCCCTGCAGCCCGGCGAAATTCTGCGGGCGTCCCGCCGGCGCGGCTTCAGGGCGGCCGCCGGCCCGCAGCGGAACGCGGATTGTGAACACGGACCCTTTGCCGGGCTCCGACTCCACCTGCACCGATCCGCCCATCAGCGCCAGCAGCCGGGAGGTGATCGCCAGCCCCAGACCGGTGCCCTCAAAGTTCCGGGTGGCGGCGTTGTCGGCCTGCTCGAAGGCCCGGAAGATCTTGCCCACACGGGCCGGCTCAATGCCAATGCCGGTGTCGCGCACCTGCAGCTGCAGCATGTGGCTGCCGGAGTCCTGCAGCTGCCCGGTCACCTCGATATAAACATACCCCTCGCGGGTGAACTTGACGGCATTGCCCGCCACATTGGTGATCACCTGCCGGATCCGGCCGGCATCGCCTTCAAACACTTCGGGCAAGGCCGGGTCATAGCGCATGGTGATCTCGACCCCCTTCTCCGCCGCCTTCGGCGACAGCAGGGTGACCACGTCTTCGACCGCAGTCTGCAGGTTGAAGGCTTCGATGCTGAATTCGACCTTGCCGGCCTCGATCTTGGAGAAATTCAGGATATCGTTGATGATTGTCAGCAGGGCGGACCCCGACTTGGAGATCGTCTCCGCATACATCTGCTGGTCTTCGTCCAGCCTGGTTTCCTGCAGCAGTTCCGCCATGCCGATGACCCCGTTCATCGGCGTGCGGATCTCATGGCTCATATTGGCAAGGAATTCCGATTTCGCCCGGTTGGCGATATCCGCCGTCTCGCGCGCCTGCTCCAGCGCAAATTCGCGCTCGTCCCGCTCGGCAAAGGTTTCCTCCAGCACGCCAACCGAGAAATCCAACGCCCGGAACTCCCGCGAGGCGTACCACGGCAGCCTTTCCGCCGGGCTGCGCAAGCCGGAAATCGCATCCGACATCCGCTTGTGGATCATCTGCAGCGGCCGCAGGGCCAGCCCATGCACCAGCAGCAGCACCATAAAGGACAGAACCAGCACCGGCACCACCGTCCAGATGATGATCTGGCGCACCGAGGCCGCCACCAGCGCCTCGCCTTCCCGGGTCGACCACTCGACCACCATGGTGCCGAAGACCGCGCCTTCCAGCTCGATCGGCCGCTCATACATGACCCGGCCGCCGTCAGGCGGCGTGCCGGCCGCTTCAGCCGACGCCAGCAGTTTGCCTGCCGGGCTGCGGATCTGGATGGACACGATCTGCGGCTTGCGGGTGACGGCCTCGATCAGGCCGGTTTCCAGCACCGGCACATCCTCGACGATGATCGATTCCAGCATCAGCCCGCTCAGCAGCGAAACGGTGAGATCCGCCTGTTCCGCCAGCTGCTCTTCCAGCCGCTGCGCCTCCTGGCGCTGCGCCAGATCGCCGACCACCAAGCCGACAGCCGAAGCCGCCAGCAGCAGCGACAGCACGATCTGGAAAAGAATGCTTGTCCGTTTCATTCGACCAACGCGGTGCTCTAAAAGGCCAGGCTGCGCTCCATCGCCCGGCGGATGATGTCATAATCGTGATCGTCCCCCAGCAGGAAGCCGTTCTTTGAAATCCGGCGCACGATCTCCTCGTTTTCCGAGGACAGCATCACCTTGCGCATCGCTTCCAGCACCTCTGCCGGCATCTCCGGCGACGCCAGCCAGGGCTTGGTCACATTGTCAAAGGACGCCAGCACCCGGATCGGCACCCCCTTGGCGACCAGCTTCTTGTAGGTGCTTTCCTTCAGGGCGCCCGCAGTGTACCGGCCCGCGCCCACCGCCTCGCCCACCAGGTCGTGGCGGCCGAGATAGGCAAATTCCAGCAGATCGGCACTGCTGATGCCGGCGTCCAGCAGATATTCCTGCGCCAGGTAGCGGCCGATGGTCGACAGCTCATCGCCAAAGGCGAAGCTGAGGCCCGCCAGGTCCGCGACCGACTGCACCGTGCTGTCGCTGTGAACCACGATCACCCCCTTGAACCGCTTCTGTCCGTTCTGCGATTCCATGGCGATGATCCGGACGTCCGGGTTTTCCTTCATCACATGCACATAAGACGCCGGGCCGAACCTTGAGAAATCCACCTCGCCGCTGGCCAGCTGGCGGATGCCTTCCTCGTATTCCTTGGCGATCTTCAGCCGGATGGTGACCGGCTCCCTCAGCTCCTCGCTCATCCGCTTGGCCAGGAAGGCCAGAAACGGCTGGTACTTTTTGACCGTTGCGGTTGGTTTATCCGCTGCGTAGGTGCCGAATACCAATTCGGTTCCGGCCATGGAACCGCCGGGCAGCAGTGCCGCAAGCCAAGCCGCCAGAATCGCACCTGGGACGGCACGCCGCAGCCGCGTCCCGAAAATCGCAATGATACCAAAGGTCCACTTAAACAGTTTCACGAGTCTAGCCTCCTGACTGACATCGGCTGGCACGGCAGGCAGGCCGCGCTCCTTGGTTACATGGCAGAAAGATCAGAATACAATGTTAACGCACCTGCAATTCTCGGAAAAATTTTGCGGTTCTTTTATTCTTCGGCCTCTATATTAACCCTTCAGTAAGGTTTTCGTAATCTTTTAGGCGAATTCGCCATAAATTCAGAAGAACAGACTCAGCTGGCCCGACAGGAACCACCGTGAAGCAAACCTCTATTTCCTCCAGGACCATCCGGTCCGTCCGCCGCTCAGCACAAGCCGTTGTGCTGGCATCGCTTTTATCCGCGCTTCCGGTTGCGGCCCTTGCCATTCCCTCGCCGGAACTGGTGATCGGTTCGGTCTCTTCGCTGTCCCAGGTTCTCGCCGTGGGAATTGCCATGATTTCCGGTTTGGGCGCAGTCATTGCGGCAAAACTTGGTTTTACTCCCAAGCCGGGCAACTCACCGCGCCGCTACCCGGTCAAGCTGATCTCCGTCCTTGCGCTGGCAGCCGTGGCACTGGCCGCAGGCAACTACTGGCAGTATTCCTCGCACGAGCAGGCCGAGCTGGCAAGACTGCAGGCCACTTTGACGCGGCCGGCGCAGTTTGACGGCACCACCATCAAGGATGCCTCTCTCAAGGAGACCAGCTTTTCCAAGCAGGAGGACCACCCGCTGGCGATGAGCACGGCAGACGCCGCAGCGGCGCTGGAGGACGGCTCCACCCTGTTCTATGACATCCGCGAAACCGGCGAAAACGCCATGGGCACCCTGCCCGGCGCCACCCATATCCGTTTCCCCGATTTCGTAGAGAGCCAGCCGGTTCAGCCCGGCCAGAAGGTCGTGCTGTTCTGCCACAACGGCAACCGCAGCTCGGAAACCTGCGCCAAGCTGGCGGCAATGGGCATCGACTGCAGCTTCATCGCGGGCGGTATCGAGAAATGGATCGTCGAGGGGCGCGACTTCTCCGACAAGGACGTGAAAACCCTCTCTGACCTGCGCGCGATCCCGGACTACCCCGGCAAGGACGTATTGCTCAGCACCGTAGACTTTGAAACCCTGCTGACCACCGAAGACCTGCAAATCGTCGACACCCGCTATCCCGGCGACTTTGAAACCGGCCACCTCCCCGGCGCCGTCAACATCCCGATCCGCAAGATGACCACCGCCGACCTCATGGCACGCATCGCGGAGCTTGACCCCTCAAAACCCACCATCGCCGCCTGCTACGACCGCCGCAGCTGCTTCATGAGCCAGGTGCTGGGGCTGGAGCTGTCGCAGCAGGGCATCGACTTCCGCGGCCGCTACACCCTGCCATGGGAATACTTCGTCGCACCCAAGCCCAAGCCGCATGTGCAGGACTGGCTGGCCGGCCAGCAGACCACCCTCTGGGACAAGGCGATCTCGGCGCTGGCAACCGCCCTGCTGTGGGTGCATGAGCGCAGCCATATCCTGCTGGGCCTGCTGGTGCTGTCGATCGTGACCCGCATCCTGGTGCTGCCGGTGGCGCTGAAATCCGAACGCGACCAGATCATCACCAATGAGACCGCGGATGAGATGAAGGCGCTGAAGGCGAAACTGGCCCATGACCCGGTGCGCAAGGCGCGCGCGGTGCAGGCGTTCTACAAGGACAAGGGCCTGACCCCGATGAAGAACCTCACCGCGCTGCTGTTCCTGCCGGTGATGATGCTGGGCGTCTCTGCCGCGCAGGAGGCCAGCGCCAGCCTGCAGACCCCGTTCCTGTGGATGGCCGACCTCGGCCTGCCCGACCCGCTGTTCATCATGCCGGTGCTGTTCTGCGCGCTCGCCGCCGTCTATCTGCTCTGGGCCGTGGCCAAGACGCCGCGCCAGAAAACCCTGTGGATGGTGCTGGGCATGCCTGCGCTCTTTGCCATGGTGTTCAGCCTGTCGGGCGCCGCCAATGCCTATCTCTGCTTCAGCCTGACGCTCCTGCTGGTGCAGCGCGCCTATGTGACAGGCCTGCATGTCAAACTGGGCGAAGCCATCGCCCTGCGCGCCCACAAACGCCGCCTTGCCAAACTGCCGCGCGGGGTGATCCCTATGGGCTACACCGAGGAGCTGGAGCACGCCGGCAACAAGGCCCTGCGCCTGTCGATCCTGCGCAATGCCGGCCTGCCGGTGCCGGGCGGCGTGATCGTGCGCTCCGACGCGATCCACGACTACCGCGAAATGTCCGACGCGAAAAAGGACGCCTTTGCCGCCAAGGTCTTTGCCCTTGCTGGCGGCAAACCGGTTGCCGTGCGCTCCTCTGCCAGCAACGAGGACGGCCACGACCAGAGCTTTGCCGGCGTCTTTGAATCGGTATTGGACGTGACAGCGGACACCATGCGCGCCGGCTTGGATGAAGTTGTGACCAGCTTCTCCTCTGAGCGCGCGGCCAGCTACTCCGGCGAGGGCGACAGCACCGATCAGGGCAATATCGTGGTGCAGGAAATGGTGCAGGCGGAATACGCCGGCGTCCTCTTCACCCAGGACCCGATGGCCCCCGGCATGGCGATGATCGAATGGGTCGAGGGCTGCGGCGAGGATCTGGTGTCCGGCCGCGTCACACCGACCAGCTTGCGCTTTGGCCGCTATACCGGCTTGCCCGCGTCCGAGGATCAGGACCAGACGCTGGACATGGCGCCGCTGCTGGCGCTTGGAAAGCAGATCGAGGAGACCTTCGGCTGCCCGCAGGACGTCGAATGGGCCTATGCAAACGGCCAGTTCCAGATCGTCCAGAGCCGCGATATCACCACGCTGTCCTTGGGCACCGCAGAGGAGCAGACGCGGCTGGCCGAATGGCGCGGCCTGCTGGACCGCTACGCCGGCGCAGACCCGGATCAGACGATCCTGGAACAGGACGAGATGTCCGAAGTCCTGCCCCGCCCCACCCCGCTCTCCTTCTCGCTGATGAGCGAGCTGTGGGCGCCGGGCGGCAGCGTCGACCTCGCCTGCCGTGCTCTCGGCGTGCCCTATGGCCTGCCCGAGGGGCGCGACGGCCATCTGGTCAACCTGTTCGGCAAGACCTACGTCGATGTGGCGCTGAAACAGGGCATGACGCTCAAGCTCACCGCCGCCAAGGCCAAGCAGCTGCGCAAGCAGGCGCATCCGATGATCACCCGCTTCCGGACCGAGGTGATGCCTTCCCTGCGCGACAAGCTGGCGATCTGGCAGGCCGTGGACTACACCGCGCTGCCTCAGGACAAGCTGCTGGAAGCGGTCTCCACCCTCAAGGACATGTTCATCCAGGAGGTCTATCTGGAGGCCGAAAAGATCAACATCCTGGCAGGCTTCACCATGGGCGAGGCCGGCACGGCGGCGGCCGGCGACCCGGCCCTGCGCGCGCATCTGATGCACGCGGAACTGCCCAATGCGCCCTCCAGCCTGCTCGCCTCCTGCACCGGCAAGGATGCCCAGGCCCGCGCGCTGCAGCTGATGGGCCACCGCTCGATCTTCGATTACGAGCTGTCCTCGCCCCGCTACAGCGAGGCCCCGGCGCTGCTGCAGTCGCTGCTTGGCAGCACGGTCGAACCGATCGGCGCGGTACCGGTCCCGGCCAACCTGCCGGATGAGCTGGACGATACCATCGGCATCGCCATTGCCTATCAGGACCTCAAGGAGCAGGCCAAGCACGAGGCGCTGCGCGTGGTCGCCGAATTGCGCCGCGCCCTCCTGGCCCTGGGTCAGGTAAGCGGGCTGGAGGATCTGGTATTCAGCCTGACCTTCACCGAAGTTCTGGACAGCAACTGGTCCAACCCGGCGCCTCTCCGCGAACTGGCAGAGGCCCGCGCAGAAAAAGAAGCCCTGCGCAAGAAATCCGCCCCCACCGACGTCAGCCTCACCCTGCGCGAATGCGAACTGCTGTCGCTCGGCGCCCAGGCCCGGGCAGGTGACGGCACCATGGGCGGCACCTGCGTCGCGGGCAGCGGCAGCGCCACCGCCCGGGTGTTCTGGATGGAGGACGACAGCTGCATCGACCCGGCTGCCTTTGCAGACTTCCAGGACGGCGATATCCTGGTCTGCCGCATGGTGAACCCGGCCTGGCTGCCATACGTCCAGCGCTCCGGCGCGGTTCTGTCCGAGGTCGGCGGCTGGCTCAGCCACATGGCCATCGTCGCCCGCGAAAAGGACGTGCTGATGCTGGTCGCCTGCAAGGGCCTCGACAGCCTGGAGCATGGCGAGCAGGTAACCGTCAGCGAAGACGGCACCATCCAGCCGCTGGAGGAAAAGGGCCTCAAAGTGGTTTCCGCCTGATCCACCCGGACACGTTAGAAAAGCCCGCAACGACTGGTTGCGGGCTTTTTTACGTAGGGTGGGCGATTCCGCCCGCCATTCCGCTCCTCTTGCAAGTATGGCAAAGATTGCCATATCCTGTTTCAGCGAAAGGAGCCTGCCAATGGCCACCATGAACGTCTCCCTGCCGGAGCAGATGAAAACGTGGGTCGAAGAACAGGCCCGCGCCGGCACCTATGCCAATTCCAGCGATTACGTCCGCGACCTGATCCGCCGCGACCAGGCCCGCACCGCCGCCATTGCCGAATTGCAATCCGCCATCGGCGCGGGCCTTGCCAGCGGCCCTGCCGAGGCGCTGAGCGCCGAAGATTTCAAGGCCGCCATGCGCCGCAATGGCTGAGCCGCGCTGGCGGATCCGCCCCGCCGCGCGCGACGACCTTGCCGCGATCTGGCGCTATGGCATGGAAACCTGGGGCGAGGTGCAGGCCGACGCCTATGCCGACAGCCTGTTTGCCCTGTTCGACCTGCTGGCGGATTTCCCTGAAATGGCTCGTGAACGGCCTGAGTTCACACCCCCGGTCCGCATCCACCCCACCGGCGCGCATCTGGTGATCTACCGCCTGGAACAGGGCCGCCCGGAACTCATCCGCATCCTGCACGCCCGCCAGGACCTGATGGCGTTCCTTTCGGAATAACGCCCGTTCCAGCCTTGCCATTTTCCGCACATCTGCTCTGATACGGCACATGGACCCGCATCTCGACCCCCGGAAAACCGCCCGGCTGATCCAGCATCTGAAGGACCGGATGGATACCCTGCCGCCCAAGCTCAAGGCGGCGGCGAAATACGTGATCGACAACCCCGGCGACTTCGGCCTCGATACCGTGCGCACCTCGGCCCAAAGGACCGGCATCAGCGCCAATGGCTTTGTCCGCCTTGCCCAGCACCTGGGCTATGACACGTTCGAGGCCTTCCGCGCCCCCTTCCGCGCCGCCCTCACCACCACCCAGGAGGCCGGCCTCGGCCAGGACTGGCTTGACCGGATGCAGGACGAAGGCCCCGCAGGCAGGCTGCAGGCGGCGGCCGCGCGCAACCAGCTCAACATCACCTCCCGCTCCCTGCGGCTGATGACGGCAGAACGGACCCAGGCCATCGTGGACACGCTGCTGACGGCCCGCCGCAGCTATGTCACCGCCACCAGGTCGTCTTACGCGCTGGCCTACTACTTCCACTACGTGGGTCGCATGGCCCTGCCCTCGCTGGACCTCGTCCCCCGCCACATGGGCGCGGCACTGGACGATCTCCTCGACATAGGCCCCGAGGACTGCCTGATCGCCCTCACCTTCGCCCCCTACTCTGCCGGCACCATCCAGGCGCTGCGGCTGGCCGGCGAACGCGGGGCAAAGGTGATCCTGATCTCCGACAGCGAGGTGATTGCCCCCGGCATCCGCACCGATCATGTGCTGGCCGTCGCCGCCAATTCGCTGCACCCGTTCGGTGCCATCGGCGGCGCGATGGCGGTGCTGGAATGCCTGCTCACCCACTTGATTGATGCCGGCGGCGAAGACGCCAAACGCCGCATCAAGGCCTATGACGCCCTGCGCCAGGACAGCGGCGCCTATTGGAGCGGCCCGAAACTGCCGCGGACCAGCCGCTGATGCCGAATTTGCAGCAATCCGTACCGCAAGAACCGTACGGCGGGAATGCTCCTCTCTGTACCATGCCCCTGCACAGAAGCGGGGACGCACGTCATGGCCATTGCGCAAATGAACTGGGGACAGATGCTCCATCCGCTGGACCATCCGGACATGGCGGAATTCAATGCCGCCCTTGACCGTGTTTATGCTCAGGCAGAGGCACATTCCGGATTTCTCTGGCGCATCGGAGAGGAGGAGGCCGCCGCCCAGCTGCAGGCGCTAGGCTGCGGCAGCCTGATCTCGGCCACAGTTTCGGTCTGGGACAATCTGGACAGCTTGCGCGACTACACGTTCAACAGCGAGCACGGCCTCTTTCTGGACCGCAAAAGCAGCTGGTTTGATACTGTCGAAGGGCCGCAGCTGGTGATTTGGGATGTGGCGGCTGACGCGCGTCCAACATTCCGCGAGGCATTTGAACGGCTCGAGGCCCTCAAAGCCAACGGGCCATCCCCGGCAGCTTACGGCTGGACCTAAAAGCGGCATCCCCGCCCTCAGACATCACCGCCGATAAACGGGTTCTGAGCCTCCCATTCATCCCGCGTGGCCCGCTTGTGATCCCCTTCCAGCCGCACCGCGGCCATCGCCCGGTCGGCATAGATCTCAGACCGCAGCGGCCAGGACAGCGCATCCTCAAACAGTCCCGGCATCAGGTCATAAGGGCCGCCCTCCCTGTCCACGTCCCGCATCCACAGATGCGACCCGCAGGTGCTGCAGAACGCCCGCTCGGCAAAGGCAGAGGACTGGTAGCGCGTCACTTCCCCCTCCACCGTTACCGCCGCCGCATCGGCCTCAAAGCACAGGAACAGCCCGCCGCTCCAGCGCTGGCACATGCGGCAATGGCAGGCCCCGGGGCGCGGATCATGCGCGCCTTCGACACGGATTTTCACTGCGCCGCACAGGCAGCGGCCTTCCAGAACATCACTCATACCCCAGCTCCTTGCTGACACCATCAGGATACAGCAATTTGGAGCAGCGCGGGAGCTTTCCCCGGTTCAGAGCCGCAAATCCGCCTCGTCCGGCGCCAGAACATACTTCAGGTCATAGACCAGTGCGCCGTCGGACCCCAGGGCGCGCACCGCTGCCGCGCCCATGGCGCGGAACTCGGAATGCGCCACCGCCAGCACCACCCCGGCATAGGCCCCCTGCCCCGGTTCCGGCACAAGGGAAATCCCGTATTCCTCCCGCGCCTCTTCCGGGTCGGCATGGGGGTCGTGCACATCCACCACCGCGCCGTATTGCTGCAGCTCGCGCACCACGTCGATCACCCGCGTGTTGCGCAGGTCCGGGCAGTTCTCCTTGAACGTCAGCCCCATCACCAGGATCCGCGCACCCGCGACCGGCAGGCCGCGCTTCAGCATCGCCTTGACCATCTCACCGGCAACATAGGCGCCCATGCCGTCATTCAGCCGCCGGCCCGCCAGCAGGATCTCCGGGTGATAGCCCAGCTGCTCCGCCTTGTGGGTCAGGTAATAGGGGTCCACGCCGATGCAGTGCCCGCCCACCAGCCCGGGGCGGAACGGCAGGAAATTCCACTTGGTGCCAGCGGCTTCCAGCACCGCCTGGGTATCGATCCCCATCTTGTTGAAAATCTTGGCCAGCTCATTCACCAGCGCGATGTTGATGTCCCGCTGGCTGTTCTCGATCACCTTGGCCGCCTCTGCCACCCGGATGCTGGCAGCCTTGTGGGTACCCGCCGCCACCACCTCGCGGTAAAGTGCATCCACCCGCTCCGCCACCTCGGGGGTGGAGCCTGAGGTCACCTTCACCACATCCTTCAGCCGCCGCTGCTTATCGCCCGGGTTGATCCGCTCCGGGCTATAGCCCGCAAAGAAATCCCGGTTGAACGTCAGCCCCGAGCGCGCCTCCAAGACCGGCACGCAGTCTTCCTCGGTGGCGCCGGGATAGACGGTGGATTCATAGATCACCAGATCGCCGGGTTTCAGCACCCCGCCCACAATCGCGGAGGCCGACAGCAGCGGCCCAAGGTCCGGCGTGTGATTGGCATCCACCGGCGTCGGCACGGTGACGATGTAGATGGAGCAATCCGCAATCTCCGCCGGATCGGAGGTAAAGCGCAGGAACTCCGCCGCCGCCAGCTCCTCGGGTTCCAGCTCCCGGGTGCGGTCCGCGCCTTTGCGCAGTTCGGCAATGCGCGAGGGATCAATATCGAACCCCATAACCGTCCGGTGCTGCCCAAAGGCCGCCGCCAGCGGCAGCCCGACATAGCCAAGGCCAATGACACAGATCTTGTCTTGCGCACCGCTCAT